>JAOTZA010000365.1 GCA_029861655.1 Acidobacteriota bacterium
ATGCGGACCCGAACCGGCGAGTTGACCGTAGCGGCGGAGGCCCTGGAGCTTCTCAGCAAGGCGCTGCGGCCGCCGCCGGAGAAGTGGCATGGCCTGGCCGACGTCGAAGCTCGCTACAGGCGGCGTTACCTCGATCTTGTGTTTAACCCGGAGTCTCGCGAAGTGTTCGAGACGCGAGCGCGCGTGATCTCGTTTCTGCGCGCCCATCTCGAGAAGCACGGCTTTCTCGAGGTTGAGACTCCGATGATGCAGCCGTTGGCAGGTGGCGCCGCGGCTCGTCCGTTCGTCACTCATCACAACGCGCTCGACATCGAGTTGTACTTGCGAGTCGCGCCCGAGCTCTTCCTCAAACGGCTGCTGGTGGGAGGCATACATCGGGTCTACGAGATAAACCGCAATTTCCGTAACGAGGGCGTTTCCACCCAGCACAATCCTGAGTTCACCATGCTCGAGTTCTACTGGGCCTACTCGGATTACCGGGAGCTCATGGAATTCACCGAGAACATGATCTTGGAGCTGGCGAAAGAGTCGCTCGGCGAACCGCGGGCGGTTTGGAAGGGGAATCGAATCGATCTCACGACTCCTTGGCAGCGGCTTACGGTTCGTGAAGCGATCGTTCGTCATGCCGGTGTCGAGGCTTCCGAGCTGGAGCACGTTGCCGATCTGGCGGCTCTTTTTCGTCGGCGCGACTTACCCTATCCACGGGTAGTCGGCGACCAGGAGCACCCGTCTCTTTCCGCCGGCTCGGCGGCCGCTTACGCGCGGGATCACTCCGACCTGGAAGTCCCGGCCGGGTGGTATGGGTATTTTCTGATGGATCTTTTCGAGGCGACGGCCGAGGCAGAGCTGATCCAGCCGACATTTGTCACCGAGTACCCTGTCGAGGTTTCGCCGTTTGCGAAACCATCACAGACGGATCCGCGCTTCACCGAGCGTTTCGAGCTCTTGATGGGGGGGATGGAGATCGCCAACGCCTTTACCGAGCTCAACGACCCGGAGGAGCAGGCGAAGCGTTTCCGTCAGCAGCTGGCTGCCCGGCAACTGGGTGACGACGAGGCCCACCGCTTCGACCGCGATTTTGTCGAGGCGATGGAGCACGGCATGCCTCCGGCCGGCGGCGAGGGTATCGGTATCGATCGCCTCGTCATGCTGCTCACCGATCGGTCCTCGATCCGCGACGTCATCCTGTTTCCGCTTCTGCGCCCGCGCGCCGAACAGGCCGTCGAGGCCGCAGACGAGGGCAGCGAACCGCCGGCAGCTGCGGAGAGCGAGTAGGCCAAGTGGCGACCACCGGTGAGCCGACGAGGCCGCTGGCACTGGCCTTGGCCTTGCGATATTTGCGCAGTGCGCGCCGCGACTCATTTACCCGGTTTCTGTCGGCTACCGCCGCCGGTGGAATGGCTGTCGGTGTGGCCGCACTGATTCTGGCTCTTTCGGCTCTGGCCGGATTTCAGCGGGCTCTACGTCTGGAGATTTTGAGTCGTACGCCCCAGATCGAAGTCGACTTGGAGGAGGGGGCGTCCCCGGGCGAGGCTCGCCTCGCGGTCGCTTCGGTCGCGGGTGTGGAGACGGTCCAGATCACACTCGAGGGGCAGGGGTGGTTGTTGAGCGAGGGGAGGGTGCGGCCGATTTCGCTCGTCGGTTTCGATGGCGCGCCACCGCCGGTTTTCCCCGGGATCGACGCGGGCGGTGGCCCGGGGTTGTGGCTGGGCTCCGATCTCGCCGAGACCATGTCACTCGGAGCAGGCGAGGTCGTCGAAGTGGCGTCCAATCGACCCGGGCTGACACCGTTCGGCCCACAGCCACGGGTGCGGCGCCTCGTGCTGGCGGGTGTCTACGAGACCGGTCGTACCGAACAGATCGCGCGGGTGGCCCTGCCGCTCTCGGACGCCGAGGCTCTCCTCGGCAGAGGCGACTACAATCTGCTGGTCACGACAGGAGGGTTGGAGGAGGCAATCGAGGTGGCGCCTCGGATCGCGGCCGCCGTGTCGAACCAGACGGGCGTCCGGACTTGGCGCGACTTGAACCGAGCTCTCTTCTTCGCTCTCCGGCTGGAGAAGACGCTCATGTTTCTGGCGGTGCTCTTGATCGTTGTGGTTGCGGCTCTGGCGCTGGTGTCGGATCTGACGCTGTTGGTCGCCGCCAAGAGGCGTGCGATCGGGATCCTGGGTGCCATGGGCGCTAGCCCCGGTCTTCTATTGCGGGCTTTCCTTCTTCTCGGCGGTCTGCTGGCTTCGTCCGGGATCGTCGCTGGGTCGTTATTGGGTTTGGGCGGCGCCTGGATCCTCGACCATTTCCGCCTCATCCGCCTGCCCTCCGCCGTCTACTTTCTCGACTATGTGCCGTTTGTCATCGAACCGGTCGATCTCGTTCTGGTGGTGGGTACCACGTTGGTGTTGACTCTGGCGGCGACCGGCCATGCGGCTCGTGGTGCGGCTCTACTCTCGCCGACAGAGGCTCTGAGACGATGAGCGTCTCGATCTCGGGGCGCGGTTTGGTCAAGGCCTACCGTGACGGCCGGAGGGTCGTCGAAGTGCTCAGGGGTGTGGATCTGGAGATCGCTCCCGGGGAGTTTGTGGCCGTCGTCGGTCCCTCGGGCTCTGGGAAGTCCACGTTGCTCCACGTTCTCGGAACGCTGGATCGGCCCGATGCGGGGAGTTTCGAGATCGGTGGAGTCGATCCCTCAGGTCTTAATGGTCGCGGGTTGGCGGCGTTCCGAAACCGCACGATGGGTTTTGTTTTCCAGTTCCAGGAGTTACTGGCTGATTTCACGGCTCTCGAAAATGTCTTGCTGCCGGGGAGAATCGCTGGGCGGGATTTGCGACGTCTTGCCCGCCATGGAGCGGCTCTACTGGAAGAAGTGGGTCTGGCGGACCGAAGCGACCACCTCCCAGGAGAACTCTCGGGAGGTGAGCGCCAGCGCGTGGCGTTGTGCCGCGCGCTGCTTCTGGACCCGCCGTTGCTGCTCGCGGACGAGCCGACCGGAAACCTCGACCCGGCAAGCGGTGAGCGGGTCTTCGACCTCATGGTAGCGCTTCAAGAACGTCGTGGAACGACGGCTCTGGTGGTCACTCACAACCCGGACCTGGTCAAGCGCTGTGGTAGAATTCTGTCGCTGCAGGGCGGAGTTCTGCGCGACCGGAGCACCTGAAACCGGCCCTCGGTCGCCGAAGAAGAGGGGCCCCAGAGTGTTCGAGAAATACAA
>JAOTZA010000074.1 GCA_029861655.1 Acidobacteriota bacterium
TCGTGACGACCCGCCGGCGATGATCTTCCCGCAGGAACTCGTGCCCGAACTCACCCAGCTCAGGGATCGCGCAGTCAAAGAAACAGATTGGAAGGCGGTGCGTTTCTTTATGAACGTGCCCGAGGAGCAGTTCGCCGCGGCGGTCGCCGAGAACCACGGCATGGAAGATCCGGTGGATGGCTTTCGCCGCATCCTCGCGGCGACGCGCACCTATCTGGGCGCAGGGCTCCAGCTCGCCGAGTCGCGGCCGGATTTGATGATGGTCTATCTCGAGGGCACCGATACCGTCGGTCACCTGCTGGCACCCTATATGCCGCCACCGACGCTGGACGTTGATCCAGGGCGGGCTAAAACCTATGTCGAGGCGGTTCCAAAATACTTCCAGATCGTGGATCGCTGGATCGGGCGATTCCTCGAGCACTATCCGCTGTCCGAATCCGCGGTTCTAGTGATCTCCGATCACGGATTCAAGTGGACTGAGGGGCGTCCGCGAGGTCTCTCCGGCACTGCCGGTCCCACGGCCCCCTTGTGGCACGAGCCCGATGCCGCATTTGTGCTCGCGGGGCGAGGCATCGAACGTCGTGGCCGCGTCGAGTCGAAACCTTCGGTTTTTGATGTCGCGCCCACCGTTCTGACGCTGCTCGGGCTGCCTCGCGACACTGGTTGGGAGGGCTCGGTCCTGCCCGGTTCGAGCGTTCCCGTGCTCGAACCGATCGACTACGCGCCGCTCGTGCCTCCCGTGTCCTACAGCGCCCAGTCGGTCAAAGAAGAGACCCCGGTGGATCCGGAGTTTGTCGCCAAGCTCAAAGCGCTTGGCTATCTCGGTGGCGGCGAGTCGACGGTGGCCGGAGTGCCGCGGTCAGCCGCGGACAGAGTAGGCGCCGGTTCAAAAGGGGCAGACCAGCCCGACGCGGCCGCCGCGACCCGGGGTCAGCTCAATAACCTGGCAGTCGTGAAGATCAACCAGAAGAAGTACGAAGAAGGTGAGCGTCTGCTGCGGCAGGCCATCGCCATGAGCCCCGAGTACCCCTCACCCCACTACAACCTGCGGCGCATCTATATGGAAACCAAGCGTTATGATGATGCGGACCGAGAGCTTTGGATTGCCGTGTCCAAGGGTTTGCGCGACCCGGAGCGTACGATCGATCGGGCGGCCGAGGACTACGACAACCTGGATCTGCAGGAACGAACGGTGGCACTGCTCACCAAGGCGATCGCGCAATTCCCAGAGCACGAGCCCTTCTGGGTCCACCTTCTCGTGGCCATGATCCGTACCGAGCGGTGCTCGGAGGGACGGGAAACAGGGATGCGAGCCGCCCGGAAGTTCCCTGGCAGCGCGCCGGTGCATGCGTTTTATGGTCTGGCTGCTGGATGCGCCGGGGATGTCGAAACGGCGCAGACCGAGATCGAGCGCTCCCTCGAGATCAACCCCAACCAGGACAACCTTCGTCGGACTCTTGCCCGATTGTCGGGCGGCTAGCAACCGCCCGCGGCTGTATTTCGGGCGGTCAATCACCGATCGCCCGATCGCCGATCGCCGATCGCGGCCGTAAGGTGGAGTCGTATACAGTAGGGTGACCAGGGAATGAAAAAGCTTCTTGCCCTCTCGGTCATCGTCTGCCTCATCGCGGTTTGCGCGAGCGCGGATGAGCTGGGGAAGGACCGGCTGAAGCTCGCCCGTGCTCAGGCGGCGAAGGCTGAAGCAGCACTCAAAAAGGAGCGATACGTCGAGGCCGAGAAGCACTTTCGTCGGGCTGTTGCCACCGAGCCCCAGATAGCGACGGCGCATCTCGGGCTCGGCAGGGCGCTGGTGGGGCAGCACCGTTACGAAGATGCATTGGTGGCCCTTGCAGAAGCCGAGAAACGGTTTGTGGAGTGGGAGCAGGCGGTCCAGATCGCAGATCTGGTCAACCGCCAGGCGGGCGAACGAGAGTTGCAGAGCGTCAAGGACATCCAGGCTGCAATTAGCGACAGGGGTGCCGCCTTGAGCGGCTCCACTCCTAGAACGCCCAACACCTCCGCCCAGGCGACGCCGCGATCGCTCAGCGCCGAGAAGTTCCTCTTGAGGGAGCGCAGGGATATGGAGGGCTTTGAGGCCATCCCGGCGCAGGTCTTCTACCTACAGGGTGTCTCCTACCTGCGGACCAACCAACGCAGCCAGGGCATCGATGCGTTGGAGACCTGTCTGCTAGTCGACAGTCAGCATGAGCTGGCCCACTACAACCTCGCGGTGGCGCGTTTTACCGTTGGCGATGTGGACGAAGCCCGCAGTCATCTCGACGCAGCCATCGCGCGGGGGGTCGAGCCGCATGCCAACTTTGTCGCGGATCTGGAGCGAGCTCTGAACTCCCGCCGGGTCGCGGTGGAGTAGAGGCGGCGGGTGCTAGCCCGCGGGGAGCGGGATCTCTGCTCCCCCCCACAAACCCGAGGCGATATCCTCCACCGTCACCGCCAGCCGGCAAGCGGCATCCTTCGGCCACTCGACCGGGAAGGTGTAGATCCAGCCTGCCGAAGCTCGGTCGAGCTTCTCCAACCTGTGCACGACCGTCGGCTCGGTCCCCTCGGCCACCACCGCAATCGAAACCCGCAGATCGGCGCCCGCGCCAATGAGCGACGCGACGGATTCGAAGTGCACGGTCGCTTCGGTCTGCACGGCGAGGTGCTTGCCGTCGCCAACGTCGGCCGCTGAGCTCGCGGGTACCAGCTCCACCTCGAGCTCGCCACGATCGGTTGCACCCCCCAGAAGCCGCCTGACACGAGCTTCCGCCTGGCTCTCGGAAGTCGCCGCGGTGACGACCTCAGTTGTCTTGACCTCGATGCCGGGTCGACGGATCTCGAGGGTCAGGTCGTGCGCCGCGCCATCCGGCGGCCGATCCACCTGATAGGTGAGCAGATACCAGCCGGATGCCTGATCGAGAGCCCGGTCCAATCCCGCAGGGCCGATCGCAACATCGCCGCCACTGGGCTCGGCCAGGTTTCTTTGCGCATCGATGGGATCGACGAGCAAGAAGTCGTTATCGATGGCCTGGACGGCGTCGGTACTGTTGCTCAAGAACGCGATGAACTTGTCGGTTCTCGACTCGGCATTCCAGGCGGAGCTACCGGTCGCCTGGCCGGCGACCGTCAAGACCCGCCAGCCGGTGCTGGCCAGCTCACGACCCAAGGCATTGACGCTGGCTTCCTTCCGCTTCGCTCTCAGATCTTCGCGTAGTTCGAACGCGTTATGGGGCTCGAGCTTTTCGATCCACGGTGCGTAGAACGCTGCCGGATCCTCATCAAAGCCCGCACCCACCACGACCAGCAGACCCGCCCGCTGGCCGGTCTCACGCTGAGCCCAGAAGCGTAGTTGCTCCAGGGCCCGCGAGATCACGATGTCCTCCTCACTTGCCGCCGTCCGCGCCGCGAATGTCACTCTGGAGCCGAATTCTTTTCTCTGACGCGACGCGCCGCCGAAGCGATCGGGGATGGGTCGCACATCGCCGACAAAACGTTGGCGGATGCGCTCGATGGCGTGTACCGCGGTCTTGCGACCGGCGAGGTCATCGAAAGCGGACGTCAGCGCCTCGATGTCACGAGTCGGCCCTGCCAGGGTGCGAACCTCCTCTTTCTCCGCTACGACGACTTCGACTGGGCCCAGCGTGCTGAGCCGCTCGACCTGATCTGCGACGGCCCGCAATGCCTGTCTCTGGTCAAAGCCACCACCCACCGTACGGTTGACATACACCGCAACCGGCAGCTCCTTGGTCTCGGCGATCTCATCGGGTCCCGGCAAAACAACCGGTTCACCGGGCTTCGGGTCCGTTGCCTCGGGATCTTCGGGTTCGTCGGCTGCTACCGCAACCGGAGACAAGTCGAGTACCACGACCGGTTCGCCATCCTCGAGAACCTGGACATCCTCGATCGCGAGGTCCGCGACCGGGCTGCCCGCCTGGTCGAGTGCGCTGACCACCACGGTCATCGCGGTGATGTCGAGCCGGTCGATCTGCAGACCTTCGACCGGCGCCGCCGGCTCTTCCTGAGCGAGCTCGGCGCGTGCCCAAACCGACTGCAGGTCGTCGGCGAGAGCAACTTTCCCTCGGCCGGCGAGGCGGACATTCGAGGGCAGTGCCGCCGCTACCTGGTTCGGAGTCCACTCCGAAGAGAACCAACCGATGCACTGGGCGTCCAAACTCTCCCGCACTCTCTTCAAACTACGCGACATCGCCTCCATGTCGAGAGCCGGTAATCCGCCAGGCCAGCCGTCCTCGCGCCGTTTGCCGTTGCGCAGCACTACGAGCGGGACGTTGACCTCCGCCAGGTACTCGCGGGCCTGACGAGGGCTGAAACGGCTTCCGTCGCGCTTGTGCGCATTGTTGCCAAGAAGAAGGACCACCGCTCGCCGATGAGGACCGGCTGCGGCTACCAACCCGGACGCCGCAACGGCGTCAGCGATGCGCGGTTTCCCTGGGATCTCTGCCAACCCGAACTTGAAGAGCAGATCCAGCCAGTTGGGTTTGCCCGCGGCGAAGCCGTTCACCCGGTGAAGACCCTGATCCGGAGCGATGTACCAGAGGCGCTCGGCGTCGAAAACGGTCGCCTTCGCCTTGAGCCACGAGTTTCTGGGCTCGGGCGCGCTGCTCTCTCCGCCCTGCCGAACCGCCGTGTCGAAGACTTTGGTCGTCGAGGTGGTGTTCTCGAGCCTGCCTCGGTCCCACCCCGAGGTGCGTAGCGGCACATACGCTGCCCCGGGGTCGAGCACGATGACGACCTCGAAGCCGCTTCTCTCGATTCTCTCGGCGGCCTGCCCCCAAACGCCTGCGTCGGTTTCACAGGCGGTCTCGCCGTTTGTCTTGGCGACCAGCGGGACGGCGTGGAGCCCGACGGAAGTCTCCTCGGCAAAGCCGCCGAGGGAGGCGACCGCCTCCACGCGGCGGCCGTCGGGAAACACCGCCATCGCCACCAGCAACTGCGACTCGTCCGGTTTTGGGCAGGGAAACCGAACCAAACGACTTCCCGCCAGGACCTCCGGTTCCGCTCCCGCCATTGAGACCTCGAGCTCGGCTGGATTCTGGCGCAGCGGGTGCGCCCAGCCGATCTCCGCCTCGCACTGCGACGAACCGGAGGCGGGTAGGGGAACCAGGCTCAGTTCTGCTTCCTGCCCCGGGCGATTGATCCAACGATCGACTCGCTCGCCGTCACGGATCAGCTCCAGCAGGTGGATATGGGGGTCCGGGCCGAGATTCACTTTGCAAGTCGGCGCCTCGACAGCGACCTCGCAGACCGGCGCTCCATTCAAGAACAACTCCGCGGGCTGGCCCTCCGGGCCTAGGTCGACACTCACCTCCAGCTCGTCTACGACGAGCCCGGTCGGGTAGGTCAGGATTCTCATCGCTCCGTCGGCCACCCCTGACCCCAGTGCGGCCGCCAGAATCCAACCGCTTGCAAGGTAGCGCGCAAAGCGCATGTGTCATCTCCTACCGGTATCGAATTGTGCCTATTCGAGATAGGCGAGCATGTCGCGAGCTCCGGCGGCATCCGGATCTTCCGGCGCCAGCTCGAGAAATTTCTCCAAATGTTCGCGGGCCACCGCTTTCTCTCCCGAATTCACCAGACAGAGGGCCAGCATGTAGTGGCCGCGGGCGTGATCCGGATCCGCCGCGACAGCCTGTTCGAATGCCCCCCGCGCCTCTTTCATGCTGCCGCTTTCGAATAGGGTGGCCCCGCGGTTGAAGGAATTCGAAGCCAGCACCTTTGGATTCGCTTGTTCCATAGCCATCTGGATCTCGGCAGCTTTGCCTTTGTCCCCCATGGCCTGGAGGGCCTGACGGAGCAAGCCCAGATAGGCTGCGTTCTCGGGTTCGATCTCCATCGCCCGCTGGGCCTCCTCGGCCGCTTCTTCGTTTCTTTCCTGCATGAGCAGGATCTGCCCCAGTGCGGCGTGGGCTTGAGCCAGACCGGGATCGAGCTCGATAGCTCCCTTGAACCTGGCCTCCGCCTCCGCCAGATCACCATTGCGGGCGGCAGTCGCACCCTCGTTGAACATCGCCGGGGCGCCTCGCTTGGCGGCCTCTTTGGACAGGACCGTGATGTTCATCTCGGATTCTTTACCTGCCGCCACCGCAAAACTCGCCTCAAAAGGTGCATAGCCCTTCTTCTCCAGCAGGTAGGCGTAGGTGAGGTCGGCTTCTTGGAGAAGAATCCGGTACTTGCCTTTGTCGTCGGTTTCGGTCTCCGCGATGACGGCGGTCTTGCCTTCATCTTGAACCGTGATACTCATGCCGGTCACCGGCTCACCGTTTTCATCAAGCACCGTGCCGACGACGTAGCCCTCGTTCGCCGCGGAAAGAGCGACGGGAACGAGGCCGACGAGCAACACCAGAATTGTGATGCCCAGGAGTACACGGTGTGAGAACAGATGGACGCGGATGGACGTTTCTTGACTCATGGGGTTCAAACCTCAGAAAACCGTGTCCGGTCGAGGATCAACCGGCCAGCATTCACTATTGTACCAACGGGGTGTCCCGGGAACTGCTACCCGGAAAGGCGGTGCCGGCCATAGAAGTCCCGAGCGTCTAGACGCTCGACGATTCCTTGAGTCGGAGTGCGATGTATCCTCGGAGTCTCTCGTCGCCGTTCCGCTCGAAGGCCGTAAAGCGGAGCCCGCAACCGTCGAATTCGTCTTGCGGACTCTTTGCGAGACGAACAACCTCCGCCTTGACACGGATCGACTCATGATCCTCGCGAACGTTGAACTCGACGGTGAGAATCGTGCCGATCGGCAGCGGCTTGTTCGTAACGACCAACATGCCCGTCTCCGACAGGTCAACCGCCTGTGCGAGCCTGAGCGAGTCTTCTCCGACTTCTAGGCGCACCATAAACCGTTCATTCAATCGCGGAGAGCCACGCAGGAGACGCGACAGTTGCCGTCGGAGAACAGACAGCGGTTGGTCAGTCGAGAGGGTCGTCACGTTGGGGCTGTCTTGCTCGGATACGCAAGCGATCTCTTCTTCCGAGCCGAGGACCAGAAGACGGGGAGTGCCGACTGAGCAATCGCTTTCGCTCAGACATTGGGTGAATTCGTCATAGCTCATTTCACCAAGTGGCAGCAAAAGGACCAGGAACCCGATATCGAAGGTCCGGCGCATCTCCAGCGCGGCTTCCGCCGACGGCGCCCGAATGATGTCGACCGATGTCTTGCCGACGAGCGCCTCGAGGGCAGCCAAGAGGAGGTCGTCCGAACCTAGAGTGATGATCCTGAGCTTCATCGGCTCAGAGCTCGATCGGCGAGTCAAGGTCCGATGTCTCGCTCAGCACGACGCGATTGCGGCCTTGACCCTTGGCGAGGTAGAGGGCCTTGTCGGCCCGAGCGACGAGATCCGTGACGGTCTCGCCCGAGGGATTGGAGGTGGTGGCGACACCGATGCTGACGGTGATTGGCAACGAGATCTCGTCTAGTTGGATCGGGCTGCGCTCGATGCTTTGGCGGCAACGCTCGGCGGCTAAGTAAGCGCCTTCGCTGTCAGCATTGACGAGAATCATGCCAAATTCCTCACCACCATAACGGCCGAGGGAGTCGTGCTCACGCAGGGACTTGCGAAGGCGGGCGACGATGGCGAGCAGGGTCTGGTCGCCCACCTGATGGCCATGAGTGTCGTTGACCTTCTTGAAATAATCGACATCGACCATTCCCAGAGCGACAGGAGCTTCGTGACGGTCGGCGCGGCTCAGCTCCTTCTTAAGCGTCTCGAGAAAGTGATGATGGTTGGCGAGACCAGTCAACGAATCGAGGCGAGCAAGGCGGCCAAGCTCTTCATTCTTTATCCGCAGCTGATCCTGCAGGTCCTTGATCTTGAGATGGATCTTGGCCCGCGCAATAAGCTCCTCGTCATGGAATGGTTTGACGAGGTAGTCCGAAGCCCCCGCATCGAGGCAACGGATCTTGGATTCGAGCGCCTGATCACTGGTTAGCATGATGACTGGAACCGCATCGTGAGAGGGCGACTCATTCTTTTGAGACAAGAACTCGAAACCGTCTAC
Organism: Acidobacteriota bacterium; assembly: GCA_029861655.1. Classification (GTDB taxonomy): domain Bacteria; phylum Acidobacteriota; class Thermoanaerobaculia; order Multivoradales; family JAHEKO01; genus JAOTZA01. The sequence continues at coordinate 8,017 of JAOTZA010000074.1, forward strand.
CCGCGACATGACGACGTCACAGACGACCAGATCGACCGGCACTCGGCGCAGAACGTCGAGTCCTTTCTGGCCGTCTTCGGCGACCAGGACATCGCGACAAATCCCGCTTTTCTGCAGGACGTTCCCCAGGTACTTGCGCACCAGTGCGGAGTCGTCGATGACCAGGATCAGGGGTTTCATAAAGCTCTCGCTCCAACAGCAGGCAACAGACCGTCGCCAATCGCTTGGCCGCGATGCCGTTGATCTCGAATCGGGTGCCCCAGTGGAGCGGGCCCGAACCCTCCTCGACAGGTATCCTAACCCGTGAGTCGATAGTGGCTGAAGGATCGGCCCCGTGTCCAGGGCTCAGACCCGAGGGGTGCATCCGATGGATGCCGGCCACGTATGAGCCGCGGATACCTTGTCCGCCGGTTGTCAGCTCTCTCGGCCCCAGGAGTCAGGCATGACAACCGAGGTCCACCGCATGATGGAACAGAGTTTCTTTCCCGCTTGTTTGACGATCTTGGTGGTTATGGTGCTTACTGGCTCCTTGAAAGAAGAGCCTTCCGGCCCTCTGTTCCATCGTGGTCGCATGTTGAGCAGCCTTTAGGAGGCATCCTAGCGCGACCCGTCAGGGTTCTCAGGAGCTGATCTGGAGAGCGGATCGAGCGTCGTCGAGGTGCGTACGGACAAAGCCGCCGAGGCGTTCGCTTCCGTCACCGTCGAGGCCGAGAAACCTCACCCCGATGCCGTTGACGTCTTCGCAGTCGACATCGGTATGGCGAACCACTTCACCGCGTCCGTGAACCGGCTCTTCATCATGCGGCAACTGTACGGTAAATGGCAGCACCGAAGCCACCGGCAAAACGCGGGAGGTGCGAAGGAGCATGCCACTCGGGGAGATGTTCTCGGTCTGCCAGGCGCGCTCGATCCGCGTTGCGTCGACAACCATCTCGACTTTTACCAGCAGGTGGGCCGAGGCCCGGTCGCTGATCGAGAGCGCCATCGATACGTTGCGCAGAACTTCGCGGAGACTCGTGCAGTTGGTGACACCCTCGTCGTGATCCCTTGTCCAACGCTCAAGGGCGCGAAGGTGGAGAGGTCGGGTATGGATCGCGACCGGGGTCGTAGCCGAAGCTGACTGTGGTCTGCGGAGTCGTTCCAGAAAGTCGGCGATGTTGAGACCCGAGAGCGGGAACTCGGTCACGATGAGATCGAAGGGTTTTCGAAAGGCCCGGCTCAGAGCCGCTTCGCCGTCGACGACACGCTCGTTCCCAGCGCCACCGATCGCGAGCAGGCGATCGAGTTGATCCAAGACCCGTTGGTTGGCGGTCGCCGTGAGGACTCGTGGTTTGGTTTTCATGTCGTTTCGGACGTAGATCGATCTAGCGAGTCCATTTTCGCCGGTCTCTCAGGCGCGGCCTATGAGGAACTTCACTTTCAGAGCAACTAACCGGTTGTCTATGCCTTTTCACCGATACAATGGCTGGGCTTGAAGATCCGTGTCCTCAGCTACAACATCCACCGGGCGATCGGCGTCGATCGGAGATTTCGGCCGCAGCGGATCGTGGACGTGATCGCCCATCACGAGCCGGACATCGTTCTTCTCCAGGAGGTAGACGAGGGAGTTCCGCGGTCCCGAGAGATGGATCTGGCCCTCGAGCTGGCACTCGAAGCCGACTATCCTTTCTATGCGGTGGGGCACAACGTGAGTCTGCGCAAGGGGCGCTACGGTAACGCGACCCTAAGTCGCTTCCCGATCCTACGGGAGCGCAACATCGATTTGACCATCGGACGCAAAAAGCGCCGCGGTTGCCAGCATACGACGGTCAGACTCGAGAAGCGAGCGGGGCATCCGCATCAGTTGGAGGTATTCAATCTCCACTTGGGTCTTTCGGCGCTTGAGCGCCGCCAACAGATCGGTTTACTGGCGAGCTCGCCGGAGTTTGCGCCTCTCGATCACAGCCGCGCGTGCTTGGTGGGGGGTGACTTCAATGACTGGCGGTCCTTACTTCGACCCTTTTTTGTCGATGCGCTCGAATTTCGCAGCGCCACGGAACGCGCAAAGGGGGCGCGGATGGCGGCGATCGAGACCTACCCGTCGTTTTCTCCCAGGGGAGGTCTGGATCGGGTGTACTACAGAGGACCGCTGAGGCTCTTGGCCGCGCGTCGCTGCCGGCTCAAGGTGTCCAAGGTGGCAAGCGATCATTTGCCGATCGTAGTCGATTTCGAACTTCGGTAGGGGGGGTTGGACCGGTCGGCGCTCGACGTTCACCGATCTGACACCCCCTAAGGGGATCGCCTCGGTAGAGAGTCGCGATAACCTCAAAGGATGTGCCGAAACATCCGTCCCCTATTCAACTTCGAGCCGCCCGCAACCAACGATGAGCTGCGCGACGCCGCTTTGCAGTACGTCCGCAAGATCACTGGCATGCGGGCTCCGTCAAAGGTCAACGAGGAGAGTTTCGAGAAGGCGGTCGACGAGATTGCGGGCGCCAGCCGGCGGTTGGTCGATTCGCTGGTGACAAGGGCACCGGCGCGGAACCGCGAGGAGGAGGGCGCCAAGGCCCGTGAGCGCTGGCAAAAACGAGCGGTGCGGATCACCGCGGCCGGTTGAGCTCCACCACGGCTGCTACATTGGGGGGCCTTTGGCTGAGCTGCATGACATCGGTAGGGTGGCGGTCGACGCCTCGAGCGCGGCGCCAGGCACGGTATGGGCCACCTTTCAGGGCACCGTTCGGAAGCACGGGGACCGCCCGGCGTTGCGGGAGAAGCGCGACGGCGACTGGCGCACCGTCACCTGGATGGAATACTACGAAGAGGTTCGGCGCGCGGCGCGTGGATTGATCCGGTTGGGGGTCGACCCCGGACGCGGTGTCGCGATCATGGGTTACAACCGGCCCCGCTGGTTTGTCGCGGATCTCGCGGCGATCGCGGCGGGTGCCGTTCCCACCGGCATCTACAACACGTGTACCTCGGAGCAATGTCGCTACGTTGCCCACCATTGCGAGGCGGCGGTGATCGTCCTCGAGGACGATTCGCATCTCGATCGTTTCGATCCAGTGGAGCTGCCACATCTCCGGGCGATCGTTCTGATGCACGGTGAGCCGGACCCCCGAGCGGTTCGAAACACCCCTGTCTATAGCTGGGGCCGCTTCCTGGAATCGGGGCAGGCTGTTGCGGAGGAAGCGCTGGATTCGCGGATCGTGGCTCAGCGCCCCGACGATCTGTGCACACTGATCTACACCTCCGGCACCACCGGCGAGCCCAAGGGCGTGATGCTGAGCCACCGGAACATCGACTGGGTCGGTGAGCAGTTGCTCGAGCTCTATTCGTTCGGACCGACGGACAACCTATTGAGCTACCTGCCGCTGTCGCATATCGCCGAGCAGGTCATCTCACTCCACGCACCTCTCAAGGCCGGGGCGTGCACCTGGTTTGCCGAGAGCATGGAAGAGCTGGGCAACAACCTTCGAGAGGTCCGCCCCGACATCTTTCTCGGCGTACCGAGAGTTTGGGAGAAGATCCAGGCGAAGATGGCGGCGGCGGGGGCGGCGAGTGCGCCGTTGCGCCGCAAGCTTGTGGCCTGGGCCCGTCGGCGGGGCCTGCGCGGCGCCCGAGACCCAAGGTGGGCGAAGGGAACGCAACACGCCTTGGCCGAGCGGCTGGTGTTCTCGCGGGTTCGCGAACGTCTGGGTCTCGACCGCGCCCGTGTCTGTGCCACCTCGGCGGCTCCCATCTCGCTCGACACTTTGGAGTTTTTCGCCAGCCTGGGGATCCCGCTCCTCGAGATCTACGGCATGAGCGAATGCACCGGCCCCGCGACGATCTCTCTCCCAGATCGCTACCGGATCGGCAAGGCAGGCTTTGAGATTCCGGGGGCCGAGTTGGCGATCGCCGAGGATGGGGAGATCCTGATCCGCGGCCCGCATGTCTTTCTCGGCTACTACAAGAACGAACGGGCGACACGCGAGACAGTGGACGCGGAGGGCTGGATCCATAGCGGTGATAT
>JAOTZA010000366.1 GCA_029861655.1 Acidobacteriota bacterium
TGAGGAAATGCAACGAAACACATGCGGCACGGTCGGGCTCGGACGATTGAGCTACGATTGGGGCGATGACTCTGACACCCGAAAAGGTCGCTTCGGCCCTCGTTCGCCAGAAGATCCTCGATCGAGAGCAGGGGCTCGAGGTCATCACGGAAGCCTCTCTCGATCCGGTTCGCTCGCGGGACGCGGGCGCCTTCGAGCAGCACGCGGTGGCTTACGAGGTGGTCGAGCGACTCAATTTTTCCCACCCCGATGACAGTGGTCGCACCGTGGGTGAGTTCGACATCGCCCAGGCGATCGCCCGCGACGCAGGCCTGGAGTTCCTTCGCATCGATCCGCTGAAACTCAACGCCGATCTCATCGAGTCGCGAATGTCGCGACCGTTTGCCAAACGCCATCGAATGCTTCCCCTGGGAATCGTCAACGGCAAGCTTCAGGTGGCCTGTGCCGATCCCTACGATATCGAGGGTATCGACTCCTACCGTCGGATCGCTTCCCGTGAGATCGAGCTCAAGGTCGCGTCTGAGCGCGAGATTCTGAGAGCGATCAACGAGTTCTATGGGTTGCGCCACTCGGTCAAGCGCGCCGAGCGAGATCTCGATTCCGGAATTGATCTGGGCAACCTCGAGCAATTGGTGCGCATGCGCTCAGCGACTGAGATCGAGTCGAGCGACAAGCACATTGTCAACGCCGTGGAGTTCATGCTCCAGCACGCCTACGACTCACGGGCGAGCGACATCCACATCGAGCCGAAGCGAGATCTCAGCCTGATTCGCTTCCGCATCGACGGCGTCCTGCACGACATCCAGACCATCCCCCGCGTCGTTCACAAGGCGATCGTCAATCGGATCAAGACGATGTCGCGCCTCGACATCGCCGAAAAGCGACGACCGCAGGACGGTCGCGTGAAGACCAGGCGAAGCGGCCAGGAAGTGGAGCTTCGAATCTCCACCCTCCCCGTGGCCTTCGGTGAAAAGGTCGTGCTACGCATCTTCGATCCCGACATCCTCACCCAGGATCTCGAGAATCTGGGATTCTTTGCCGACGAACTGGACAAGTTCGCCGACTTCATCACTCGACCTCACGGCATCATTCTGGTGACCGGCCCAACCGGTTCGGGGAAGACAACCACCCTCTACTCGGCACTCAGAACGATAGCTAGCCGCGAGCTCAACGTCACCACTATCGAGGACCCGATCGAGATGGTCGATGAGGAGCTCAATCAGACCGCCGTGCTGACAAAGGCAGGAGTATCCTTCGCCAAGGCTTTGCGCCATATCCTGCGTCAAGACCCGGATGTGATCATGGTCGGCGAGATCCGGGATCCGGAGACGGCCCAGTACGCAGTGCAGGCTGCGCTGACCGGCCACCTGGTTTTCTCTAGCCTGCACACCAATGACGCGGCTTCCTCGATCACTCGTCTGGCCGATCTAGGGGTCGAGCCTTTCTTGATCAGCTCGACACTCATCGGGGCTATCGCCCAGCGGCTGGTGCGCAGGATCTGTCCGCACTGTATAAGCGCTCAAGTGCTGAGCTCGATGCAGGTGGAGACCCTGCGGATATCCGTGCCCGAAGGGAAACAGGTCGAGGTCAAGATCGGTGACGGTTGCGTTGAGTGCCGCGGTACCGCCCACCTGGGCCGGACCGGTATTTTCGAAGTGCTCTCGGTCGACGACGCGATCAAGCACCTTATCGTCTCCGGCGCCGACGCTCCGGAGATCAGAAGAGAAGCAGAGAAGAACGGAATGCGAACGCTTCGCCAATCGGCGCTACGAAAACTGGCCGAGGGGACGACTTCCTATCAAGAAGTCGTGCGGGTCACCGCTCTCTGAAGGCGGCCTCGATTTCGGGGCGGTCGATGACCAACACATTGTCCGCAGCCGCCGCCACCGGGTCGAACTCGTAGTCCCTCATCGACCGGCGGAAGACCTCCTTTAGGGCTCGTGCGCCCAGACGACGTTGGCGGACGGCCTGCTGGGCGATGGCTCGAACCGCGTCGGTCGTGATCTTCAGGTCGATGCCAAGCCGGGCAAAGAAATCGCGGCTCGGGAGGAAATCGGAGTCGGGGCTCTCGAGAAAAATCTGGATCAGTTGATCCTCGGTGAGCTCGTGGAGAAGCACGGTGGTGTCGAAGCGTGACAGGAACTGAGGACTCATCCCGTATTCGAAGAGGTCCTCCGTGGACAGCCAGGAGCGCAGTGAGAAATCGGTCTGTTCGTGAACCTGACCGTTCTCGACTACCGTAACCGGTTTGAGGGCACCTCGATCTTGGCCGATCGTCACTCGGTCGTAGACCGCATCGTAGAGCCCATCGAAGGCGCCGGCGGCGACGAAAAGGACATTCCGGGAATCCACCGTCGCGGTTTCGCCGCCTTCCCCGGCGGGGAGGCGAAACGGGACCGCCTCGTTCTCCATCAGCGTCAGCAACGCCTCCTGGGCCCGGATTCCTGGGATGTGGGCGTCGCCCCCTACGCGAGCGCGGATTTTGTCGATCTCGTCGACGAAGACGATGCCGTGACCCACTCGGTAGAGGAGATCGGCGAGGGGGGCTCCTTTGCCGAGATCACTCCGCGCTCGATGATAGATTCTCTGCAGGAGCCTTTCGCCGGGGCGTCCCGAGTCGGCCTCTTCAGCCAGGATGTTGGCGTGGACCCGAACCACGGACGAGTGTTGCTCGAGCTCCGGGTCGGAAGCGAGGTAGGACTCGACCGCGCGCATCAGGGTGGTCTTCCCAGTCCCTGAGGGACCGATCATCAAGATGTTGCCGACCGCGAGACCGGCAAAACGTTTGGCGAGAGCGACCGCTATCGAGCGTATCGCGTCTTCTTGCCCGATCACCTGCTCTCGGAGGCTGTTGGCAATCTCGCGTGGAGTGGGGTCGACTTTCATGGGAGCGGCTCTTGCCGTGGTGCTGGTGAACCCTATCGTTGGTACCGCCCCTGTCTCACAAGGGGACCCGATGATGACCTGGATAGGTCCGGCGATGGGCAGGCCGGTTGTGAGCAGTCATCACTCGTACTACTCATGGTAACCGGGATGTCCGATTCTCGTGCCGGTGACCGGCGCCCCGATGGGAGATGCCCATGGTAGATGCGGCATGGATTCGGAGAGTCCCTTGAGAACCACATACATGCTCGCACACGGCTCGAGCGACAGCTGCTGTCCGTCGGCGCCGACGTCCCCTGCTTCGATCTCGTGCAA
>JAOTZA010000075.1 GCA_029861655.1 Acidobacteriota bacterium
AAGGTCGACGGTTTTGTCGGTAACCTGATCCAGGCGGTCGCGATCGTCATGCTGGTCATGCTCCTCAGCCTCGGGGTCAGAACCGGTCTGGTGGTGGCGAGCCTTATCCCGATGGCGATCGTCATGGCCTTTATCTTCATGGCTTTCTTTGACGTCGGGATCAATACGATGTCGCTCGCGTCACTGATGATCGCTTTGGGCCTGCTCGTCGACAACGCGATCGTCATGTCGGAGTCGATCATGGTTCGCATCTCCGAGGGCGTGCCCGCAAAGGAGGCGGCTATAGCGTCCGCCGCCGAGTTGCGCACGCCGCTTCTCGTGTCGTCACTCACCACGGCTGCGGCCTTCTTGCCGATTTATCTCGCCAAGTCGGCGGTGGGTGAATACACAAAGGCGCTCTTCGAGGTGGTCACGATCACGCTGCTCTGCTCATGGGTGCTTGCGCTGACCATGATTCCGCTTTTTTGTGTGCTCTTTCTGAAGGTGAAACCGCAGAAAGAAGGTGTCTTCGACACGGCGTTCTACCGCCGGTACCGCGCCTGGCTGTTGGGGGCGCTGCGCCACCCGTGGCTCTCCGTCGGCATCGTCGCGCTGGTCTTTGTCGGCTCGATGCAGCTCTTCGGACTGGTGCCGGCGATCTTCTTCCCGCCCAACGAACGGGCCACCCTGACGGTTGAGCTCGAGATGCCCACCGGCACTCCGCTCTCGAAGACCGAGGAGGTAGCACTCGAGGTCGAGCAGTTCATCGAAACGAACCTGCGCGTCAGCACAGACGAGATCGCCGCGGGTACCGAAGGGGTCACGAACTGGGCCACGTTTATCGGAGAAGGGGCACCGCGATTCATGCTCTCGTACGGGCCCGAGTACGCCAGCCCCGAGTACGCCATCCTGGTAGTCAACACGACTTCGCGTGAGTACGTGGACACCGCGATCGGCACAATTAGAGAGTTTTGTCGTCCGTTTCCGGGTCTGAAGGCCACGATCGAGCCGTTGCCCCTCGGGCCACCCGCCGGGGATCCAATCGAGGTGCGCGTGTCAGGGCGAGATTCGGACACGATCTTCTCGCTGGTCGACAGGGTCAAGGAGCGGCTGGGAGAGGTCGCGGGTCCGCGGAACATCTCCGACAACTGGGGTGCTCGGTCGAAAAAGCTCCTGGTCAAGATCGACCAGCCGCGCGCCCAGCGGGCCGGGGTGACCAACCAGGATGTGGCGATCTCTCTGCAGACCCTGCTCTCCGGTATCACCACGACCGAATACCGGGAGGAGGACAAGATCATTCCCGTGACGTTGCGCTCGGTTGGAGCCGACCGGCTCAATCTGGAGAAGCTCGACAGTCTGAACGTCTTCTCCCAAGCTACGGGTCGATCGGTGCCGCTCAAGCAACTTGCCGACCTCGAGGTGGCCTGGCAGCCCGCCAACATTCGGCGGCGCGATCGGCTGCGCACCGTCACCGTCGCCGCCGACCTCGACCCGGGCTTTACGGCGATCGGCGTCAACCAGACTTTGGTTCCGCTGCTCGACCAAGACGCGGCCGACTGGCCGCTTGGTTATTCGTACGAGATTGGCGGTGAAGACGAGGCTTCCGAGGAAGCCAACGCTTCGATCGCCGAACAGCTACCAGTCGCCGGATTGATCATCATCCTGCTTCTGGTGGGCCAGTTCAACTCTGTGCGCCGGCCGCTGATCATTCTGATCACCATCCCTTTGGGTCTCATCGGCGTCATCGTCGGGCTGTTGGTCATGCGCTCTTATTTTGGGTTCATGACCCTTCTGGGTGTCGTTTCGCTCGCCGGGATCGTCATCAACAACGCCATTGTCCTGCTCGACCGGATAGAGATCGAGATTTCGGAGAATGGTTTGAATCCTGCGCGGGCGATCGTCGAATCCGCTCAAAGGCGTCTACGACCGATTCTCCTGACCACGTTTACGACCCTTGGCGGGTTGATCCCCCTGTATCTTGGCGGCGGCGTCATGTATCAACCGATGGCCGTGGCGATCATGTTCGGGCTGGTTTTCGCCACTGCCCTGACGCTGGGTGTCGTTCCAGTGCTCTACTCGCTCTTTTTCCGGGTCAGCTTCGAGGACTTCAGCTATTGACAGGTTTCGGTCTCCTAGGGCCTGAGTAGAACCTGTTCGAGAGGTGCCTACTGACAAGACTGCGGGCGATGGCGCGAGTCACGCTACGCCGAGTGGAGGTCTTCGCAACTTCTTCCGGGATGGTGCGTAGGTTCTAGAAGGGGAGCCCCCTCCCGGCGTCGTCGGTGAAGGGCAGCAGAAGAACACTATCGAGGAGGATTGTCATGGGAGTCGAGTATCCGAAGTTGAGACGAGCGATCGTCGGAATGTTGAGCCTTGTCCTGTTGGTTACCGGACTCCTCGTCGCGACAGAGGCCGCGGCCAAGGAGAAGAAGGACGTCACGTTCGAGAACAAGAGCAAGCGTCACCAGGAGCTTTTAGTCGCCTTTGGCGGCGACGGCTCGTGTGAACAGGAGAAGTCGAACCAGGAAAACGTATCGCTCGACCCGGGCGCCAGCCAGGTTGTTTCCTCCGGTGAGGAAAAAGTCTGCTGGTGTGCCGGAACCGGCAAGGCCAAGGTCTCAGCCTGCCAGGAGTGGAACATTGCCCGGCCGGGGAAGACCGTGCGCTTGACCTGGTAAATCGATGAACGAGTAGCGCGCCGCTCGGTCTCGTGCGTTAGGATGCCCGCCACACGGACGGGAGGAAACGCATGACCGAATCCGAGCCCCAGCAACCCAAACTCGCTCTCATCATTGGCGTCGCCGCACTCTTCGGAGGCTTGTGGCTGCTGCTCAACGCCCAGGGTGTCGGAGTACCGCCATTCAAAAAACTATGGCCGGTGTTGTTTCTGCTTGCCGGCGCCGCCTCGCTGGCGGACTATCTCTTTCTGAGTCGGCACCCGCGCGCCGTCGGCTGGGTTGTGGCCTGGACCGGTTTCGGTGTCCTCGGGTTGGCTTTGACCTATGACTACACCAACATGCGGAGAATTCTCGATTGGCTGCCGAGCTTTCCGACCATTATCGGGCTCGCCGTGGGAACGACCTGGCTCGCCGGCGGGCGCAAGAGCTCCAACCTGCCGATCGCGGCGGCGGTACTCGTCGGTTTGGGGCTGATGGGGTTTGCCGCCCGTTTCGACGTTCTCAAAGCCATCCTGCCGTCGGTGCAGGTGATCTGGGCGATTCTGTTTCTCGGCGCCGGCGGATACTTGGTGTGGCGCACGGTCGCCCAGTCGCGCAAGTAACCAGTAAGAATCTGCTAGCGAAGACTGTTCAAAGCCTTCTCGAACAGACGCTGGACCTCGGGGTCGGTGGCTGGTGCCTGCCCCGGCTTCGCCGAGGGGTCGGGCTCACCGGGAGCGAGTGTCTCTTCGGACGCCTTCTCGGGAGACTCCGCTGCGAGCCGGTCTCGAACATAATCTGCGATCCGCGAGACCTGATGCTGCATCGGATCGTGGAACTCGACGCCCCACCGCTTTTCACCGTCGACGGTCTTGCTGTTTACGACGATCGCGTCCATATCGAGCCGCAGTGAGCCATCCGCGACTTCGGCGGTGACCCGAACAAAACGCCCTAACGAGTCGTGCGGGCAGGTCTCGAGTGCCATGCCTCGCACGCTCAGGTCGACCACGCGGCACTTGATTTCTAGACTGCCGCTTCTCACCCGGGCGACGGCGTCAATCGGCACCCGCGGATCGCGTCGGTCACTCACGAAAGCTTGGCCTCAAAGCGGTTCTCGGACTCCCCTCGATTCGTAAGAGCCGAACGGCGGTGTCGCCGCCCCTCGGTTCCCTCAGGATAATAGCGATCCTCTCGAAGGGCTATCAAGTGTACCACAGGCCCAGGGGGGTCAGGAGCCCAACGCGTCATCCCACTCGGCGATGCGATCTTTGTGGCTTTCGAGAAGCGCCGCCGTATCTCCTGCGATAGCGATGCTTTGGATCTTGTCTCCCTGAGCGATCGAGTCGACCACGTCTTGGCCGGAGACCACCTGCCCAAAGACGGAGTGATTGCCATCGAGGTGCGGCGTCGCTACATGGGTGATGAAGAACTGGCTGCCGTTTGTACGGGGCCCGGCATTTGCCATGGATAGCACTCCAGGGCCATCGTGTTTCAGTGAGGGGTCGAACTCGTCCTCGAATCGGTACCCGGGTCCGCCGCTGCCGGTTCCGGTCGGGTCGCCTCCCTGGATCATGAAATTAGCGATGACGCGGTGAAAGACGATGCCGTCGTAGTAACCGCACTGCGCGAGATTGACGAAATTGGCAACGGTCACGGGCGTTTTGTCGCCGTGGAGTTCGATCTCGATCGAGCCTTTGTTGGTCTGGATGGTCGCGCGCAAGAGAAGTCTCCTTGTGATGCCTGTGAAGCGATTCGGCGGTTGGCGTCGAGGGAAGCTATCATTACTTCGTAAGCGAAGGGAGGTAGCCGCGGTGAAGAGTATTCTCAACAAGACCCATCGACCGCAAAAGATTCGTCTGTCGCAAGGAAAAGTGCTGCACCTGGGACCCAACAAGACGGGTCAGATCGCCGATCACGATGCGGAGCGTGAGTCGGTCAAGCAAATGGTGGAAGCCGGTGACCTCGAGATTGTCGGCGAGGGCACTCAGGTGAGCCAGGCCGGCGGCAACACCGCGCCGGGTCGGCCGGACAGCCATGGCCACCATCCGAGTGTCGGCGGCAAGAACCGAGGCGATCGGTAGCTAGCAGAAAAGGAGCCGGTGTCAGTTGCCGGGTCGGTCGCGGCGCCCTCGCCGACCGGCTTTCCAGTCTCCCCAGACGTTGAAGCTTCGCATCTGCTGTTCGAGATCGGTCGAACGGATCAGCTCCTCGATCTCGTCTCGCCCCTGCCGGCCCCAGGAGATGTCGGCGTTCGCGAAACCATGGGTCACGGCGGCGACGATCGCCGCGTTGAGCCGCACCGTGCGCAGGTCGCACTGGTCGATGCGATCGGATTGGGCATGGTAGTTGGGGCCATAGGCCGCCGACTCCTGGTTGCCGATGAGGTTGGCGACACCATGCATCATGAAGTCGAAGTTGTCGGTTCCGACCACTGGAATGTCGACCTGTTGGAAGGGACCAAGTCCGGCGACGGGTTCGAGGGCTCGCTCGAGAGTCGGGAGAATCTCGGGTCGCCCGCCGGTGAAGAAGCCACTGATACGGCCGCAGCCGATATCGAAGGACATGGCAACGATATGGTCGTCCAGCTCGTCTTCGTGGGTCTCGGTGTATCGGTAGGATCCGACGAGTCCCTGTTCCTCACCGTTCCAGAGAGCAAATCGGACGGTACGGGCCGGGTGGATACCCAGACGCTGCATCTGTCGCGCGATATCGATGACAAGGCTCACGTTGGCGCCGTTGTCGAGTGCCCCGGCCCCCAGGTCCCAAGAATCGAGGTGGGCGCCGATGAGTACGACCTCCTCGGGTTTGCTCGAGCCCCGAATTTCACCGATGACGTTATAGCTCTCGTACGACGGGCCAATCTCGAGATCCAGGACCGCGGTGAGCGACAACTCGGACCCCAGACGCAGGAGGTCGAGAGCGCGCGTGGCTGCGCCTCTCTCGAGGACCAGCATCGGTCGTGCATCGTCCCCGCGTAGAGAAGAATTGTGGCGGTACAGAATGCCTTCTGGGCGCGAACTCATGTAGACAACGCCCCGGGCGTTCGCTTCCACTGCGCGGCCCTCGATGGCGTACGCGTCGTTGTACTCGCGGAAGAGCCCGGGGACGTCTAGAAGCGGAACGGTTTCGACCAGTAAAAAGGCTCCTTTGGCAAGCGCGCCAAGGCGCACAAAGTCGGCTGCGCTCCCGGTTCCCGCGTCCAGCAGGGGAGCCGTGACGCCGGGCGTTGGTGCGGCGGTCGAGAAGGGCATGGCCGCCGCGGCGGCGGCGAAGTGGATCTTCTCGCCGCGAATAGTCACCGAGGAGGATTTCTCGAGCCAAAGGCCCGGCATCTCGAAGGACTCGCGGCGGGCGTCGACCCCCGCCTCCCTGAATCGCTCGAGTCCCCATTCGACGGCTCGGAGGTTGGCGTCCGAGCCGGTGGGTCGACCGCCGATCTCGCGGGTCAGCGACCGAAGGTCGTCGGTCAGGGGCGTCTCCGCCAGCAGGGCGGCTACCAGCCGGCCGCCGGTGCTTTCCGGTACGGCTGTGTTGGCGGCCGGAGTATTTGCAAAAACCACCAAAAGGCCCGCAACCAGAAGGGCTGCAGCGGCGAATGGAGGAGCTGGGCGTGTGTGCGTCATAGGGGCTCCGCGTGGGCTTCTTGACCGAGCCCAACGGCAAGGATAGTGTTGTTGGTCACGCCTCATACCCTTTCACACGTCTCTTCGATCTCACCACAAAGGAAGTTCCTCATGCGATTTGGCAAGCGTTCATCGTTGATCGCCGTCGGGATCTCGATCCTCTTCACCATGGTGGCTCAAGCCGGGGAGGTTCATTTCGCCGACGTCGTCTATGAGGCGACTTCCAGCAAGAAGCACCCAAAGCAGGACGAACGAGCGATCATCATCCGGGAATCCACCGGTGGGCAGGTCAAGGTTTGCATCGGGTACATCAACAACTCCCTTGACGTCAACGCCGGGATCGTCAACGCCGTGGTTGAAATCTCGCGTGGCGAGGCTCTCGAGGGCGGTGGCTTTGCCAAGGAGATCGAGACGGTCAATCTCGGTGGACCAGTGCGAAACAACGCGTTTGGCGATTGCAAGACGGTAGCCGGTTTGGAGGCGGGAGACAGCGTCACCTTCCCGTTTGTCTTTGACGGGTTCTCGCGTCTCAAGGAAGGTGGCCTCGCGGTCGTTGCCGGTGCGGTTGCGATCGACGGTGGAAACCCCGCGGTGCGATCGGCCTGTGGTCCAGGCGGTTCGGTCACCGGTTTGACCCAATCCACCGACGGCACCGTATTTCTCGCGGATGTCGTCCAACAGGCCGTCGAGCGGGAGAAGCACCGAACCCGGGATGAGCGCACGATCATCATCCGAGAGGACATGGCAGCGGACGAGGAAGTCCAGCTCTGCCTCGGCTATCTTCGAGACGGAACCGACCTGGACAGCGGGCGGCTCATCACAAAAGCCAAGGTTTCGCGCCTCGAGACTGCCGCGGACGGTGGTTTTGTCAAGGCCGTGGAGAAGGTCAAGCTCGCCAGCAAGATACGCAAGGGCGGTGCGCAGAAATGCAAGGAAATCGATCCACTCAAGGCGGGCGACAGCGTGACCTTCCCGCTCAAGTACAAAGGCATGCCGCGGCTCGAGGGCGATTCGACGGCGACCACGATCACCGCCGTCGTGATGGGTGGTGCCCATCCTTTTCGTAACATCACCTGCAGTACGAGTACCGGCGGCACGGGCGGCACGGGCGGCACGGGAGGTACCGGAGGTACCGGAGGCGGCGGGGGTGGCGGTAGCGCCACCAACAACCAGCAGGCGGCCCAGACCCTCCGCGGTTGCGCGGGGGGGGGCGTCGGCATTCAGTTCCAGTGGGACAAGGGCCAGCTAAAAGTGGATCGGCGTGATGGCGGCGGCTCGATCACCACCATCGGCCCTTTCAGCAGCTTCAGCGCGGCCGCGAACGCCGCCACGGCGAAATGGAGCTGTGGACCCGGCAACGCGACCTCGGCCGATGATGGTAGCCAGATGCCAAGGCTCAGCTCCTGGGGGTCGGTGAGCGGTCGCCGGCTGGCTCTGCGCTTCGAAAGCACGGGCGGGAGCCAGGTCTATGTCGACGCTTGGTCGTCGGGCACCGGCGCCATCCACGGATCGGCCTTCGGCTCGGTTGGGGCAGCGATTCGCAACTTCTGCGCTCGGTCCAACATCAGCTGCTAGGTAGGCTCTAGCCGACCGTAGTGATCAGCCGGGAACCGGAGCCGAAGATATGAAAGCCGTCATTCTCGCCGGCGGCCGGGGCACCCGGCTGTCCGAGGAGACGGTTCGACGGCCCAAGCCGATGGTCGAGATCGGCGGCAAGCCGATCCTGTGGCACATCATGAAGTTGTATGCCTTCCACGGCATTCACGACTTCATCATCTGCTGTGGCTACAAGGGCTACATGATCAAGGAGTACTTCGCCAACTACTTCCTCCACACATCGGATGTCACGTTCGACCTGGCGAAAAACCAGATGACCACCCACCAAAGCACCTCGGAGCCCTGGCGGGTCACCTTGGTCGATACCGGCGCCGATACCGGCACCGGGGGTCGCATGAAGCTCATCCGCGAGCATCTGGACGGCGAGTTCTGCTTCACCTACGGCGACGCAGTGGCCGACGTGGACATCACCAAGGTCGTCGCCTTCCATCACCGTCATGGCAAGCTGGCGACGATGACGACCATCCAGCCGCCCTCGAAGTACGGCGTACTGGGCTTCGACGGTGATCGCATCACTGACTTCCAAGAGAAACCCCCGGGCGAAGGCGGGTGGATCAATGGGGGCTTTTTTGTTCTGTCGCCCAAGGTGATCGACTACATCGACGGGCCCGATACCCACTGGGAGTACGCGCCCCTCCAGAAGTTGGTCGAGGAGGGCCAGGTCGGCGCCCACTTTCATCGGGGTTTTTGGCAGTCCATGGATACCCTGCGCGACAGGAATCTGCTCGAGGCGTCCTGGAACTCCGGGGAGCCGCCCTGGAAGGTGTGGGACTGATGGCCCCCGTCTTCTGACTCGACCCGATCGATGGTTACCCAAGCGACCGATAACGAGCGATCTGCCCCTCGGTAACCGCCTTCATGTCGTCGCGGTCGCGATATGCCCGGTACCAGTCCGCGATCCACTCCAGGGTTTCGGGAAGAGACAGCCGTGCAGCCCAGCCGAGCTTCATCCTGGCCTTGGCCGTGTCGAGGCGCAGCAGATGGTGCTCGTGGGGATGAGGCCCAGGATCGAGCTCGACCTGTATCGGCGCGTCCCAATGCTCGAGGATGTGCTCGACGAGGGTGCGGACCGGTAGGGGCTTCTTGTCGGCGGGGCCGAAGTTCCAGGCCTCGGCGAAGGGCGCGCCGTCCTTCCACAGGCGCTCGGCGAGGGCGAGGTAGCCGCCGACGGGGTCGAGCACGTGCTGCCAGGGGCGGGTCGCCTCGGGGTTGCGGATGTAGAGTGGTTGCTTCTCGAGGCAGGAGCGCATGACGTCCGGCACCAGCCGGTCACGGCCCCAATCGCCGCCGCCGACCACGTTGCCGGCCCGGGCGGAGGCGACAGCCACCGGCGGATCCGCCGTGGCGAGGAAAGAGTCGCGGTAGGCCCGGGTTACGAGCTCGGCGCAACCCTTGCTGCTCGAGTACGGGTCGCGGCCACCAAGGGCGTCCTCCTCGACGTAGCCGCGCTCGATCTCGAGATTGTCGTAGCATTTATCGCTGGTGACGACCACCACCGCGCGGGCGCTTGGCTCGAGGCGGATCGCCTCGAGCAGGTTTAGGGTGCCGCTCACGTTGGTGGTGTAGGTCTCCACCGGATCCTCGTAGCCGGCTCGGACGATCGACTGCGCGGCCAGGTGTACCACCACTTCGGGATGGTGCGTCGCAACCGCGGACCGTAGCCGGTCGAGATCGCGGATGTCGGCCTCGATCGAGGTCATGCCCTCGCCAACTCCGGCCACCTCGAACAGGCTCGGCTCGGTGGGTGGCTCCAAAGCGTAGCCGGTCACATGGGCGCCGGCTTGCTGCAGCCACAGGGAGAGCCAGCTGCCTTTGAATCCGGTATGACCGGTGACCAGGACCTTCTTACCGTTCCAGAACGAGCTCACAGAATCTCCTCGGGCAAGTCCTCTTCCTCTCTCGACACAGGCACCCCCATCTTAGCTCTGTCGCCCGGATCTCAACCCGCAACTCAGGCCACCGGAATTCCGGCTGTGAAGTGTGTTGTTGACCCACCTAGTGGTGTTCGGGTAGTCTCCGTGAACCCGCGGCACAAGCCACAAGGGTGGATCCCCTAAAACACCATGAATAAAAAGAAAAATCACCCCGGAGACTTCACCATGATGCCAAAACTACGCACCTTAGTACTCGCGACATTGGGACTTGCTATCTTGCTGGGCGGTCCGGCACTGGCCAAATCGGACCACCGTATAGACACTGTGGTGCAGGCTGAGACAGAGGCTGAAAAACATCCCAAGACGATTGCCCATATTCTGGCCCTGCCGCAGGATGTTGCCGACAAGAAGAAGGTCTTTGTCTGCTTTGCTTACGTCAGGGATTTCATCGAACGCTTCCAAGGCATTGGCACCGTCAAGATGGAGGTCGAGCACGGCCGTCTCGACGCGGATGGAGAGCCGGAGATTGTGCAAACCCTCGGTCTCAACAGCGTGAAGGTCAGAAAGAACTCGGCGGTCAAGTGCGTTCAGAGCACCAAGAAGCTCCTCGAGAACGATGTGTTGCGGGTCACCTACACGTTCCCGAACGCGCCGCGGATGAGGGGCGCGGGTGAGGACGGCCTGGGGTCGATCAACGTGATTACGGCCTTTTCGCTGGTAGCGCTGACGAAAGACGATTTCTTCCCGCCGCCTGTGGTGGTGGAGGTGGAGGTGCCGGGGCCGGCACCGACCTGCACAGGTGGTGGAAGTGGCAGCACGGGTGGCACGGGCGGCACGGGTGGCACGGGTGGTACCGGCGGCGGCACGGGTGGTACCGGCGGTGGCACGGGTGGCGGCGGTGGAGGTGTCGGCGGTACCGCTGGCAACAATCAGCAGGCCGCCCAGGTCCTCCGCGGTTGCGCCACATCGAGCATCGGTGTTCAGTTCCAGTGGGACAAAGGCCAGCTAAAGGTGGATCGGCGCGTTGGCGGCTCGATCACCACAATCGGCCCCTTCAGCAGCTTCAGCGCGGCCGCGAACGCCGCCAAGGCAAGATGGGGCTGTGGCCCCGGCAACGCGACCTCGGCCGATGATGGCAGCCAGATGCCAAGACTCGGCTCCTGGGGGTCGGTAAGCGGTCGCCGGCTGGCTCTGCGCTTTGAAAAGACCGGCGGCAGCCAGGTCTATGTCGACGCCTGGTCGGCGGGCACCGGCGCGATCCACGGATCGGCGCACGGCTCGGTTGGGGCGGCGATTCGCAACTTTTGCGGACGATCGAATATCAGCTGCTAAGCAGGCATTATCCGAACTCAACGATCCGCCGGGGACGGTTCGCCGTCCCCGGCTTTTTTGGTGCGCTGAAGGACTTCCGGAACCCTGGTTACGAGCGGGGTCGCCTCTGGTCAGAAAGATCGGGGCCAGGAAGAGGGCGCCCCTCCTCGCCGCTAGCGGTCGACTCTCGATGCTGCCGATACTTCCGAGTAGAGCAGCTCGTTGGGGCTGCTGCTTCCCACGTCGATGATCTTGTCGGGTGTCGCGCTGGTAAGAATTTCGTCGGCTACCGCGTTCGGGTCCGCGTCCGGTGATCGTTCCCGAACCAACACCGCCACTCCGGCGCCGTGGGGAGACGCCATCGAAGTGCCGCTGATGGTGTTGGTGCCCCCGCCCCGCCATGCCGACTCGATATCGACACCCGGCGCGAAGAGGTCGACGCACGACCCGAAGTTGGAAAAAGGAGCCCGTCGATCCCGGCGGTTGGTAGCACCCACGGTTATGGCCTGCCGGACATGTGCGGGTGAGTGCCCGCAGGCGTTGCCGTCGTCGTTGCCGGCGGCGACCACATGGACCATGCCGGCGGCGATCGAGCGGCACACCGCGGTATCGAGACTGCGCGAGGTGTCACCACCGAGACTCATGTTGGAAACCGCCGACCAGCCGTTGTCCAGCGCGTGCTTGGTCGCCCAATCGATTCCCTCGATCACATTGGCGTCGGTACCCGAGCCATCTCGAAGCACCCGCACCGCGTGGATGACGACCTCTCGGGCGACGCCATAGGTTTTGCCACCGACGGTTCCAGCGACATGGGTGCCATGACCGTGGTCGTCGTCCCGCGTGTCTCCGACTGCGTTGTAAGCCTCGCCCATCCGGTTTTCAAACTCCGGGTGGTCGCGGTCGACGCCCGTGTCGATCACATAGGCATGGATG
>JAOTZA010000076.1 GCA_029861655.1 Acidobacteriota bacterium
CGGCATGACGGTCGAGACGGAGCTCGACCGCTACGACGGCCGGACCGCCTGGGGGCGGCCGCCTTTCACGCCACGGCGGAGGAGGCCACCGAGGATGTAGCGGTCGACCTCTGTGTCGACCGAACGTGAGCAATCGGCATGACGGTCGAGACGGAGCTCGACCGCTACGACGGCCGGACCGGTTGGGAGCGGCCGGCTTGCACCTCACGGCGGCGGAGGCCACCGAGGATGTAGCGGTCGACCTCTGTGTCGACCGAACGTGAGCAATCGGCATGACGGTCGAGACGGAGCTCGACCGCTACGACAGAAACTGGCGGCGGGGGCGCACCAAGAAAAACGGCGGGCCTCCAAGGGCCCGCCGCAGAGAAGCGGTCTCCGCGTGAGCTTTCAGGCCACAAGCGCCGTGTTGGTCCGCCGATCGCGATAGAACTCCAACCGGTCCTCCTCGCGCTCGACATGCACCACGTCACCCTTCTCCAGGGTGGCGCCGGCGATCAGACGTGACAGCGGACCGACGAGTTCTCGCTCGACAGCACGGCGCAGCGGCCGGGCGCCAAACCGGAGGTTGGTTCCACTATCGATCAACAGTTCGCGGGCGGCATCGCTCAGCTTGATCAGTAGGGGCATACCCGCATTGTTGAGCGCCCTCGCGTGGAGTTCTTCGATGAACTTGTCGAGGATCTGGTCGAGCGTCTCGCGCTCAAGCGCCGAGTAGGTCAGGACCTCATCAAAGCGATTGAGAAACTCGAGTGGAAACTCTTTGCGGGCTGCCGCCAGAGCGAGCTCTTGCACGTCTTCGGCGCCGCTGGACTCACCGGGGATACCAAACCCGAGTGGCTGATTGTCGAAGTGCTCGGCCAGCTGACGGCTGCCGACGTTCGACGTCATGATGATGATCGAGCGTCGGAAGTCGGTGGTGGTGTTGTTGCCGAGAGTGACCACGCCCTCTTCCATGATGCCGAGAAGACCATTCCACATCTTCGGATCGGCCTTTTCGATCTCGTCGAAAAGCACCACCGAGGCGAAGGCGTCGGGGTCGCCGCCACAGATCTTGTCGGCCAGTTCGCCCTTGCCCGTTTTCTCCTCCTCGTCCGCTTCTCGGAGTGTGCGGTGCGGGCCGTCGATCCGGCGCTGGGTGAGCAACGACTCGACCTGGTGGCCGACATATCCCGGAGGGGCACCGGTGAGTTTCGAGACTTCGTGACCCTGCGAATATTCCTCGCCGGTCACGCGGGTCATCGAGCGATCCGAACCAAAGAGAGCCTCGGCGATCGCCCGCGCGGTCTCGGTCTTGCCAACGCCCGTCGGACCGAGGAGCAAAGCCGTCATCAGGGGCCGGTTGGGATCACGCAAACCCGACAGGGCGCGCGAGAATCCCGAGACCAGAGACTCGATCGCGGTGTCCTGGCCAAGAACGCGGCGCTCGAGAGTTTCGGACAACGACCGGATGTCGGCGATCGGCGCCGCCGGTTCGAGATGGGCCCAGTCCTCGACCGTCTTAGCTTCGGTGTGGGTTTCGGTCGCTGCTTGTCGGCTTGCTTCCGGGGTTGCTCTCATTTGTTGGCCTCCCTTCCCATCGTCCTTTCCATCCGTAGAACTGCTGGAGCAAGTCGTATGCCAGGTGCCAGAAAGCGGCCAGAAAACAACGTGGTCGCTGTCACCAGCGCCCTTGAGCGACCGTGACCTGCCAATTTTTCGAACCAACCGGTGACTTTTTGCTAGTCTAAATCGACAGACCCGGCGTATAAATAGATGTAATCTCTTGTGGACCGGTGCGCGTCTGCAGCGCGCCGTCACAAGTCAGGGAGACACCCATGAAGACCAAGCGAAGGTCCCATCTTTTTTCTCTTGCACCGGCCATCGCCCTGCTCCAGCTCCTTACACCGCTCACTCGGGTGGCCGAGGCGCAGAACCGCGGCCAGAACATTCCGCAGCGGACCTTTGCCGAAGCTATCGAGGTTCGTGTCGTCAACCTCGAAGCCGTGGTGGTTGACAAGCACGGGAAGCGAGTCACCGGTCTCGCACCCGACGACTTCACGCTCGAGGTCGACGGCAAGCAAACAACGATCGAATATTTCTCCGAGATTTCCCTCGGTCGCGCCCTTGAGACGGTTCAACCGGCAACCGGCGAACCGGCGCGGGCGACTCCCGCCGGCATCGAGCCCGGTAGCCCGGTCGGCACCAGCTTCCTGCTCTTTATCGACAGCTACTTCACGCGACGTGCGACGCAACGCAACCACATCCTCGAGCGGATCGAGGAGAGCCTCCAGCGCCTGGGGGCAGAGGACCGGATGGCGATCGTCGCTTTTGACGGCCGACGGATCGATGTTCTCGAGAGCTGGGCGCCGCCCGGGCCCAAACTGAGCCGGGCGCTCGCCCGCGCGCGGGAGCTTCCGGCGCGCGGATTCATCACCGACCAATTGGCAGGCGAGCTCGATCGGGAATCGGCCCTCGAAACGGCCATCTCAGCGGCGGCGGCCGAGCAGGAAGCCTTCGGAGGTGACGGAGGCGACAGCGCTAACGTTCCCGATACGGCGGTGGCGGTACGTGAGGACGGCCAACCCGCCGACATCTGTGTTTCCATCAAACGCCTGGAGCATCGTCTCGAGCGGGCGGTGCTCGGAGTCGCCTCGACGCTGCGCAGCTTTGCTCGCCCTCCGGGCCGCAAAATCATGATGATTCTCTCGGGTGGTTGGCCGCAATCGGCCAAGGACTACCTCGTCGGGACCATGACCCCCTTCGCGGCGCGTGATTGTCCCGATGAGGGACCGCGACTCTACGAACCGATCTACAGCACGGCGAACCTGCTCGGCTACACGCTCTACCCCATCGATATCCCGCCGCCGGCGCACTCCTCGGTCAACGCGGCAGCCAGCGGCGCCGAGCTCTTTGCCAATGCGGAGAACACCACGGCCCCGGTCGGCGGTGAGGTTCAGTTCGTGCGTCAGCACGAAACCCACGCGACCCTGCTCACGCTGGCCGATCAGACCGGTGGCGAGGCAATGATCGATGCCGCGAACCTGTCGGCTTTCGACCGCGTCGTCGAAGACACGCGTTCCTACTATTGGCTCGGCTTCACCCCGGTGTGGAAGGGTGACAACAAGAACCACAAGATCAAGCTCAAGGTGCCAAAGCCGGGGCTCGAAGTGCGGACCCGTGCGAGCTTCCAGGATCTGTCGCGGCAAAAGGAGGTTTCCTTCGTCACCGAGAGCGCCCTGCTCTTTGGCGACCTCCCTGGGTCGACACCGCTGGGGCTCGAGCTGGGACCGCTCCCAAAGAAGGGCCGCGGCCGCCTGACCTTGCCGGTACAGCTCAGCATCCCGATGGACGAGATCACCATGCTTCCCGACGGCCAGCGCTATGTGGCCCAGCTCGAACTGCGCATCGGCGTGCTCGACGAGGACGGCAACCGCAACGACATGCCCGTCATCCCGGTTATGCTGGATGGACCGGAGCCACCACCGGGAGCCCATGCGCTCTATGAAACCGCTATCAAGATCCGGCGGGCTCCGCACGACATCGTGATCTCGCTCTACGATCCCCTGGGCGACACGATCCTTGCGGCAACGGGCGAGTTTCGTCCCTAGCACCGGATCCTGATTCGAGCCTGTCTGTCCCCCAGCAAGAAAAGGGGACAGGCCCCGAATCAGGTTGTGGCCTGGATGAAGTCCGCCACAACCGCGGCCAGTTCCTCGCCCTTGTCTTCCTGCAGGAAGTGGCCGGCACCGCGAATCACCGTATGGGGCTGCCCCACCGTGCCTGGGACCCGTTTTAGAAACACGTTCTTCATGCCACGGGTAATCGGGTCGCCGTTGCTGAAAGCCGTGAGAAACGGTTTCTCCCATTTCGCAAAGACCTCCCAGGCGCGGCGGTTGGCCGCCGCCGCCGGGTCGTCGGGTCGACTCGGGACCAGGCCCGGGAAGGCTCGACTGCCGGCCTTGTAGCGTCGATTCGGGAACGGCGCCTCATAGGCCGACACTGCCTCCCTCGAAAGCGGCCGGCGACAACCCATCGCCATGATCCGACCGATCGGGAACCACGGTGAGTGACTGGCAAACGCCTGCCAGAGGCGAAAGACCATGGGCCCCTTGCGGCTGCCGGTCGGCAGCCCGCCGTTGGCCAAGACGATGCGTGCAAACCGGTCCTGGTTCTCTGCCGCCACGCGCAGACCAATGAGTGAACCCCAGTCCTGGCAGACCAGCGTGACGTTCTGGAGCTCGACCGTCTCGAGCCATCGGGTCATCCATCGGACATGGCGCTCGTACGTGTAATCGTCGCGCTGTGCGGGTTTGTCCGAGCGGCCAAACCCGACGAGATCGGGGGCCAGGGTACGGTGGCCCGCGGCGACGAGGACCGGGATCATCTTGCGATAGAGGTAGGCCCACGAGGGCTCTCCATGCATCAAAAGCACCGGCTTGCCGTCTCGTGGCCCCTCGTCGAAGTAGTGAATACGGAGACCGTCGACCTCGATGTAGTGCGGCGGAAAAGAAGCCGCCTCGGCCTCGAGGAACCGTTCATCCGGTGTGCGGAGAATCTTCAATTGCCACGCCCCGACGGAATCCGCGCTCCATCCAGAGCGGCAACAGCCGAAGCTTGTAAGGAGTAATCGATCAGTGTATGGCTGGCACCCGCAGCCTCGAGCTTCCGGGCGTCGCTTTCGGCGGTCACACCCACAAACGCGAGATCGAGATCTCTTGCAACCTCGAGATCCCAGGTCCCGTCTCCCAGACTCACGACCTTGTCGAAGGCCTCGACACCGTGTTCCTGTTTCGCCCGCTGAATCGCGAGGGCGACGATGTCGTGTCGCGGCATCGCGTCGTCCGCGTGTGCCAGCGGCAGACCGAGCTCGAAACCGGCGGTTTCGAGCTTGAGGCGTGCCGACGCCTCCCACCCCCCTGTCGCGAGCGCCACCCCCCAACCCGACGCGGTGAGCGACTCGAGGAACGACCGCGCCCCCGTCACGGGCTCGAACTGGGCGGCGTCACGATCCACCTCTTCGAGTAGCAGCTCCACGAAACGGCTCTTGACCGCCACCATCTCACGGTCCGTCCCCGGGCGGCCGAGATGCCGGCGGCAGATCCCGTCAGCGATCCCCGAGTCCGTTCGGTGCCCATAGCTCGTCCAGGTCCCATCGAGGTCATCAATCCCCAGCACTTCCACAAAGGCGGCATTGAACGCGCGCGAGTCCACCCCGTTGGTTCGGGTCAGCGTACCGTCGATATCGAAGAGAGCAAGCTTCAAGGGAACAAGATTGTATGGGAATCGCCCGCCTGCCAGAGCCAGTACGCCTGGGGCTCGATCAGGCTTCGCTCAACTCAGCGACCGCCTCGTTCTCGTCGCCGAAGATCACGGGGCGGCGGATTACATCTCCGCGAGACGCTTGATCGTACGCAGCATGCGCTGCTCCATGACGAAGTCAACCGGGCTCTCGATCGCAAGGCCCAGTCGTTTGCCCCATGTCGGCTCGCGGAGGGGCTCGATACAACCTCGAAGAAGAAGTCGGCAGGAACGATCTCCCGCCGGTTCGAGGTAGATCGACCAGGACCGAATCGGGTCCGAGTGGGCGGCCACCGAGCCTGGAGAGTGCTCCACCCCAAAACAGATGTGTCGCCCGGATTCCAGAAGGGCCACGGGGATGCCGGGAGCCTTGGGATGCAACCGAATCTCGTCGCCCACCGCGATCGGCTGCAAGGACTCTTCGATGCTCTCCAGGTTCGTGACCGGAATGCCGATCAGACGTTCGAGCAGTTCGTACGAGTAGAAACCGGCGCGATCGAGGCCAAACTGGACGATCCAAGGCCAAACGGCGTTGGAAGCCGCAGCGATGTCGATCGCCCGTGTGTAGGTGTCGTGACCTGCTCGGACAAGGCGGTCACCGGGCCAAACGCGGTTGCGCTCCTCGACCGTCGAGCCCCAGTTCTTCAGCCATCGTCTGGACAGTGGCCACGTCAGAAAGGCGGCCGCCAGCGCTATGGAGCCTTCGATCCCTTCCAGGAGGAGGCGGACTCGGCTGCGTGCTCTTGGCATGGCCCACTGACTCGTCTGAGGGTTCACCGCCGGCGCCCGCACCGGCGCATTGCGGACGGGCTCACCCGCCAAGGGTATCCTGGCCGAAGGTCAGCTCGCGGGTGGAGCAGAGTCCCGGCGGCATGCATCCTCCGGCCGCCGCGACCCCATCAGCCGGTTCCAGGAGCGCCGCTCGTTCTCCGCAAAGATCCTCAACCGCTCCCGCCCGGTCAGTCCAGGCTCCGCGAAGCCAAAGTAGGCCTTCAGGTTCTCGAGGACGGTCCGGCGTGGCTTCCCTTTGTTTTCGTTGTTCATCTAGCTCTCCTCACAGTCGTTGAAGATGTCTTCGATGGGCTGCCCAAAGAGACGGGCAAGCTTGAAGGCGAGGGGCAAGCTCGGGTCGTACTTGCCCGTTTCGATGGCGTTGACGGTCTGGCGCGACACTTCGAGCTCGTTGGCAAGGCTCGCCTGGGTCCAGTCTCGCTCGGCCCGGAGCACTTTCAGCCGATTCTTCACCGGTAACGCCTCCTACCGAGTACGACGCCCAGCATGTAGAGCCCGATCATGATGACGGTGGCACCCGGCAGGTCGAGAGCCGGCGCGCCAAGCCGCTGGAACATCCAGTAGGCGTAGATGGCAAAGAGACCACCACCAAAGCCTAGCGCCAGAGCCTGAAGTTGAATCAAACGCTCCAGCTCATCCGTCTCCTGTAGGAATCGACCGTATGCAAGGACGACCGCCACGCCGAGGACTCCCGGGATGGCCGCCACCCCCCAAAGCAGAGGCCCGGCGGCCAGGAGCTCCTTCTTGATCACCAGCGTGGCGCCGAGAAAGGCCAGCACCCAGACGAGGCTCGCCCCCAGCATCCGGCGTTGATTGCGTCGGTCGCGCGGACCGCTTGCCTCGCAACTCACCCAGGCTGGTTTTCCGGTCTCTTCCGACATGTCGTGCTTCCTTCCCATTCCGTCATGTTTCCTTGACATTATAGACTGTATGGTGTCCAGTACAAAATGTCAAGGAACATTGTCGTGCCAGAAGACTGATCTCTTGCACACTTGCCACGATACGCTTCCGTGATGAGGGCATTGGTCCGCCGCGAGTACGGCTCCCCCGACGTTCTCCAACTCGAGGAGATCCGGAAACCGGATCCGAGAGACGACGAACTGTTGATCCGTGTTCACGCGATGTCCTTGAATCTCGGGGACTGGGAGCTTCTGACCGGCGAACCGATCTTCATCTCGGTCATCGCCACGCTCCTGTCTCGCCGCCCACGTGTCCAACCGATTCTGTTGGCCGACGACGGCACCGAAGCCCCCCACCCTGAGTCGCGCGGGCTCCTGAGCCCGAAACACAAGATTCTCGGAACCGACATCTCAGGGCGGGTGGAAGCGGTAGGCAAGAACGTGACGCAGTTCCAGCCGGGGGATGAGCTCTTCGGCATGTGCGATTTCTGCGGGTTGGCCGAGTACGTATGCGTTCCTGAGAAGACCGAGCTCGCCCACAAACCAGCCGGCATGACGTTCGAAGAGGCGGCGGCCATTCCTCAAGCGGCGTTCATCGCCCTCCAGGCTCTTCGCGATCGAGAACGGGTCCAGCCGGGGCGGAGGGTCTTGATCAACGGCGCCGGAGGCGGCGCGGGTACGTTCGGTGTGCAAATCGCCAAATTACTCGGGGCCGAAGTCACAGCAGTGGACAACACGACAAAGTTGGACATGATGCGCTCGATCGGCGCCGATCAGGTCATCGACTACACGCAGGACGACTTCACTCAGACCGAAGAGCGTTACGACCTGATTCTGGATCTCGCGGCCCACCGCTCGATTTTCGATTTCAAGCGGATCCTGGCGCCAGACGGAATCTATCTGCTGGCCGGAGGTGGATTGGGTCCAACGCTACAGGCCGCGTTCCTCGGGCCACTCATCTCACGGACCGGGAGCCAGAAAATCGTCTTCTTGTTGGCGGCCCCGAAACGGGAGGATCTGGTTCACATGACCGAGCTTCACGCAGCGGGAACCGTCCTCCCGGTCATCGATCGAAGCTACCCGCTGGCCGAAGGTGCCGAAGCCTTCCGTCTTGTGGGAGCGGGACTCTCGAAGGGCAAGGTGGTCATCACGCTGTGAGGAGGCCCGCCGGACACCCTCCTGATCAAGCGCCCGCCTCCTCCCGGCTCAGACCTGAAACTGCGTCAGGTGGTGGTCGACGTGCTTGTAAGTGACCCAACCGTGTTCATCGGCCGTCATCGGACCGAAGATCGGGTGCTTGCTTTCACTGGCGTGAGCACGCCCGGTTGAGTAGATCGCCTCCAGCACATCGAGGAGCCGCTGCTTTTGCGCCTCGAAGTCCTCGGCGGTCGCGATCTCGTACTGCGGATGGGTCCTGGCTCCTCGCGGAAAGGGCTTGTCGCTCAAAACCATCTTCTTGATCAACCCGCCCATCAGCCGGATGTACCAGGGCGTACCGACGAGCGGCTTGCCGTTTGCGACCTCGGAAACCTCCGCGGTGTGCGCACACATCTGCGCGGCGTTCATCTTGCCCCAGGCGGG
The DNA here is from genome assembly GCA_029861655.1 of Acidobacteriota bacterium. GTDB lineage: Bacteria > Acidobacteriota > Thermoanaerobaculia > Multivoradales > JAHEKO01 > JAOTZA01. Next base: position 8,550 of record JAOTZA010000076.1, read on the forward strand.
CACGGTGTCCGGGGTCAGCCGAGCGATGCGGCTGACCAGGGCTTGGTAGGTATCTTGATCGTAAAAGTTCTTTCGTTCCATGACGCTCAACGCTATGCCTTGACGCATCCTAAGTCCACTGGCGCGGGGCTGCATGAGGTATACGTTTGACTCTTGAAGCTCTATAGTACTATACACGTATTGCGTCATAGTGTTATACTCGGACTCGAAAGACAATCGCCTTTCATCTGGAGCGAGGTCGTCGAATCTCTTGTCGACAAAGCCCACAAGACACGCGCCAAGCGAGGAAGTTCTGGAGGTCACTCGATGAGCAACCAGGAGCAATCGGTCGAGCTCGAGATTCGTCGCAGGAGCCGCGAGTTGGCTGCCGCATGGACAAGAGGTCGAGCGGGCTTCGTGCTCGACAGCCTTGCTGCCGAGGAGCCACTGCGAGCTGCCCTGATCGCAACTTCGGTTTATGACACCCTCAGCCACTGGGATCGCTACGACTCCAAGTGGCCCAACGGCTTTCGCCGCGCCCTGCTCGCTCGCTCGCTGGGATCGATCACGCCCGACGAGTCGGCCGAGCTCGAGCGGAAGTACCGGCGCAGATTTGGTTCCAGCCCGCCCCGACCACCGGCGGAAAGGCCACGCGATGAGGTCCGGACCGCAAAACTGATGAGCCTCTGGGCGGAGCGAATCCGCGTGGCTCTCGCCACCGACAAGCCACTCGCCCACAACCGGCCCGGGGGCCCTTCGCCGAGGTTTCTCCGCCTCCAACCGGCAAGGCGCTGAGCCAAGCGCCGCCCGGTCCCCTACCAATGACCACCCTGCCCCGCGGAGCCCATGCCTGAGCCACGGACTCCCAAACCTGGAAAGCGCCGCCGGAAACCGCCTCGCACCGGTGGCGCTCATCGCCTCGGACCCCGTGGCGGCCTCACCACCGTGACCCCCGGCGGCCTCAACCGGATGAGCACCTACCTGCTACCGGAGGAGCGTGAGGCCGTTCGACGACGAGCTTTCGAGTCCGATACGAGTATCTCGGAAGTCATCCGAGAGGCGGTCCGGAACTTCCTCGAGCTTAGCTAGCGGCCCCGGCAGGGTCGCCTTCTGCAAACCAAACAGTCGACACGGAGGTTGACAGCTTCCTACAGGTGGGCACCGGCACGGTTCCGGCCGCGTGGTGGATTCGGTCGACACGGAGGTCGACCGCTACATCGATGGTGGAGGTGGATGGATTTGAACCACCGTAGGGCGTTGCCCGGCAGATTTACAGTCTGCTGCCTTTGACCACTCGGCCACACCTCCAAAAGAGAACTCTGCGAAAGAACTGACCCGAGCCGACCGGCCTTAGCTGGAGCCGGCACCCGGATTTGAACCGAGGACCTGCTGTTTACAAAACAGCTGCTCTACCCCTGAGCTATGCCGGCGTGTCCGTCGCCACGGGGGCTCCCGGACCCTCGGATCTTATCCCCGTCGAGGCAGAAAACCTCGCCGGAGCGCCGCAGAGTCTAGCAGTTTTTGCACCTGCCCGGCGGGGCCGTGCGAACGACCAAGGATGGGTGTAGGCTCTCTAGGAGGCTGGCCCACCAAGGAGGGTGAGATGCCACCCAAACCCAAGATCCTGCTGGCGATCCTGCTGGCCATTCTGCTGGCGATCCTGCTGTCCGGGGCGACAGCGTCGGCCGAGCTCGCGAGTGACACGATCACGATTCTCGGGCCGCCGGAAGGCGCCGAGACCCAACTCACCCCGCAGGTCCGATTCCGGCGCGAGGTCGGGAGCTTTCTCGTCCTGGCCCGCGAAGGGAACGAATCAAAGACCCGCCGCGTATTGCTGAACGCTGACCGCAAGCCTTCGATGCTCGCGGTTCGCGGCCTCGACGAACCCTATGCCTGGACCCTGGCCTACAACCGGAGAACCAAGACCTATCTGGCGGCTGGGAGCTACGACAGCTACCTTCTTCTCGACAAACGGGGCCGCAGACTCAGCCGCCACCTTCTCGACAGTATCTTCGGCCAGAATTTCCTCGTTCTGACGCCGATAGCCGGCACGAACCGATGGTTCGGGATGCTCGAGGAGTGCAAATACGGGTGTTCGTGGGGCGGAGTCATCATCGACAAGAGGGGTGACGTGCGCTCGCAGTTTGGGATGAATGACCTTCCCCTGGAGGACATGTACGTCAACTTCTCGAGGGTCCTCCAGGCCGGGTTCGAGCCCGAGGATCAGACGATCCTGATGATCTGGGAAGACCGCTATGACAAAAGACCGTTTGACGCCCCAAGCCGTGCCATCCGCGGCCAGCGGCTGAGGAAGAATGGCGGTCATGCCGGCAAGCGTCTGGAGATCGCCCGTCACCGCGAAGCCGCATCCCACCCGCACATGCTCTTCCACGAAAAGCGGCAGGAGTGGTTGATCGTCTACCGGCGCGGACCGGTGATCAAGGGGCGCTTTCTCCGAGGCAAAGTTCTTTCGCAGCCGTTCAAGATCAGCGACCGCGACCGTGACGCAACCGTCCCGTCGATCGCCTATGCCAGGCTGACGGACACTTACCTCCTGACCTGGCTCGAGCCGGGTGAGGAAGCCGGGATCTACGGTCGCCGCGTGGATGCCACCGGGATCCCGCTCGGGCGTCCCTTTGCCATCAGCGACCCGACCGAGGACCCCCGGGTGCACCGGGCCGGCTACTCGGCGTGCAACCCGCAGGGCGAGTGTCTCGTAACCTGGATCCGCCCCGAGGACGGATCTATCCGCGGCCGGTTCGTCTTCGTCGAGTAGGATCGGCCGCCACCACCCTGCGACTTGATCGCTGCAATCGGCCTAGGGGCTTGCTGAGAACCCTGGCGCGTCGTGTTGTGAGCGCCGTGGCCGTCGCAGATAGGCGCCGCGACGCAGGCGATGCCGTAGCATCGTCGAGGAGCGGCAACGCCGCTGCGGCGGCCGCGCCGCCGTAACCCGGAGGGCGATGGGGCTAGCCCCTGTCGCGCGACCCGCCAGGGTCCTCAGCAAGCCCCTAGATCAGGCCGCCGAGCCCTCCACCCAAAATCGTGCGACAGCTTGGGCAGATCAGGACCTGGCCTCGACGAGGCAGGCTCGACACAAAGTTCACTTTGGCGCGCAGCATTCGTACCACCTGAACGGCGTTAACCTCTCCGGCACAATGCGGGCAGTGTGCCGGCGCCTCGAGAAGATACTCGGCTTCGATGGCGCTCTCGGCAGGCAACTGAACGCTTCCATCTGTTTCAGAAGCAACCATGATCCGATCTCCGTTGTTCAAGTCTCGCACTTGCGCCCCCCAAACCCACTCCACCGTCATTTTGATGGAGCATATCCTGTGCCAACGGCGGGAACCCCATGAATGCAGGGTATTCAGAGCAGGCGCGACATACCGGTGACAAGTTTTGCCGAAGAGAATGACCCACTTTGTCGACGAAATGCCGGGT
>JAOTZA010000367.1 GCA_029861655.1 Acidobacteriota bacterium
CGACAAGATTCGCGCGCTGGCCGAGACCTTCAGACCCCTCGCCGTCGAGATTCTGAAAGAAGCGATTCGAATCCCGGCAGACTTCGTGGACAAGTCGCCGGCAGACAGTGGAGATCCGGACTGCGGCCTTTCCAACCACGAAGGCCCACGGCTCGAGTACCTGAAGGACAAGATCGTCGAGATCGGGGCTGTGGATGGAGCCGATGACGTCGGCTACGACACCTTTGGCAACCTGGTCTGGACCGTCGCCGACCCGAGCGACGGCGTGGATCCAGCAGACAAGACCGTGATCTATTTCGATGGTCACACCGACACGGTCAAAGCGTTGCGCCCTCGATGGCACGAAACCATCGGCGGCGGCATCGACGCCTATCTGGGCTTGACCGATGCGACCAAGGTCGATCAGGACTTTCTCCGGCGCGAGCTCGGATATCTGCCGGCCGAAAGCGAATGGGAACACCTGGTCTGGGGCCGAGGTTCGGCTGACCAGCTGAGTGGCGTGATCTGCCAGATCATCGCCACAAAGGCTCTTCTCGAACTGCGCTCCGAAGGCGCGCTCCAAGGCGTGATCGTTAAGAGCTATGCGACGGTCGCCGAGGAAGACAATGACGGCGGCGGTCCGATGTATCTGATGCGCGAGGATCTTCCGGGAGCGCCGCCCGAACGAATCCCCGACGTCTTCATCCTGTCCGAGCCGACCGGCTCGGCGGCCCACGGAGCGCTGGGGATCTATCGCGGCCAGCGCGGTCGGATGCAGATCGAAGTCGAGATCACCGGCAAGAGCTGCCACGGCTCGATGCCCGCCGAGGGCCGCAATCCGCTCGAGTACGGCGGCGCGATCCTCCAGGAGGCGGCCGAGCGCCACGTCCGGGGTGACGGATTTCTCGATGACGAGTTCCTCGGTAGGGGAACACGGACTGCGAGCTTTGCGACCCTCGAAACACCCTCCGACTGCGCCGTCCCGGAGCGCTTTACCTTCCGGTTCGATCGTCGCTTGACGGCGGGTGAGACACCGGAGCAGGCGGTCAACGACGTCGACTCGCTCGATGCGGTGGCCAAGGCCCGCAAGGACGGGCTCGAGGTCGAGGTTCGAGTGCCTCTCTACGATCAGCTCACCTGGAAAGGCCACACCCCCGGCAATCCTCAGATCTACCCGGGCTGGGCCACCCCCGAAGAGCATCCCGCGATTCAGTCGGCGGCCGAGACCTATCGCCGGGTGGTGTCACCCGGAATCATTGCGGACACGGAGGGCGGTGGGCTGCGCACCGAGCCGCGTGTCTCTCGCTGGGTCTTCTCGACCGATGGCGTCGGCGTCCCGGTGGCGAGTGACCCCGACGGCACGGCAACTCTTAAGGTGCCCACTGGGAAGCGTTGGGTCGAAGCGGGCGCGTTCCGCCACCCGGCAATGTTCGGTTTCGGGCCCGGGCACGAGGAGAACACCCACAAGATCGGGGAGTGCATGGACGGCCGTGAGCTCGCCCACGTGATCGCCTTCTACGCGCGGTTCCCGACTCTCTATCGGCAGAACGTGAGCGGCTGAGGAGCGGCGATGATTGACGAACGCGGTGAGGGAGGAAGGTGCCGGCAGGTGGTGTTTCGCTTCCCCCGCGAGGGGGATCGGGAATGAGGGCAAGAGGGGCGTTGTTATGGGCCCTCGCCGCGGCCGGCGCCTTGGCGCTCGTCGCCGCAGCCTCCGCCGCCGGCCTGCCCGCCGCCGGCGGCGACGACGGAGTCGGGAATCCCGAGCACCTCGTCAAGATGCTGGTCTATGCCGGAATCGCGCTGTTCTTCTCGTTTCTCTGTTCGGTGGCCGAGGCGGTGCTGCTCAGCGTCTCGCCGTCGTTCATCGCGCGGGCGCGCCAGCAAGGCAAGCCGGGGGCCGACCTCCTCCAGCGCATCAAGGCTTCGATCGACCGCTCGCTGGCCGCTATCCTGACCCTGAACACCATCGCCCACACCCTCGGGGCCGGCGGCGCCGGGGCTGAAGCGGCGTCCTACTTCGGTGAGCGCTGGGTCGGCGTGTCGATGGCCGTTCTGACCCTTGCGATCTTGTTCCTCTCGGAGATCGTCCCCAAGACACTGGGCGCGGTCTACTGGCGCGGCCTGGCGGGGGCCACCGCCCGGTTCGTCCAGATCCTGATCTGGGCGCTCTACCCGCTGATCTGGATCTCGGAGATCCTGACCCGGCTGGTGACCCGCGGCAAAAAGGTCCACGTCTTCAGCCGCGAGGAGTATACGGCCCTGGCCGATGTTGGGGTCGAGCGTGGCCAGATCCAGATCGGCGAGTCGCGGATCTTGAAGAACCTGTTCCGGCTCCCCCAGCTCACCGCCGCCGACATCATGACCCCGCGCACGGTGGTCTTCTCGCTAGCGCGGGACCTGACCCTGCAAGAGGTGGTGGACCGGCACCCCAAGCCGCGCTTCTCACGTATCCCGACCTGGGGCGACACGCACGACGATGTGCGCGGCTTTGTGCTCCACACCGAGATCCTGCTGGAGACCCTCCTCGGCAACGGCGGACGGCGTCTGAGCGAGCTCGAACGGCCGATCCGCGCCGTTGCCGAGACCACATCGCTCGAGACGGTCCTCGAGACCCTGCTCGAGAACCAGCAGCACCTGCTCCTGGTGCTCGACGAGTACGGCGGCGTAGCGGGGGTCGTCTCGCTCGAGGACCTGGTCGAAACCCTCATAGGGATCGAGATCGTGGACGAAGCGGACGAGATCGACGACCTCCGCAAGCTCGCCCGCGAGAAGTGGCAGGAACGCATGCGGCGGCTCGGAATCGACCCCGACTGACGAGACCTCGGTCAGGGGCGCGCAGAAGAAGCAAGTTTCGCGAGAGCCTCTTCGAGACGCTCGTCCCCATCTGGGCCTGTGAATCGCCAGACGACTCTGCCGCCGCCGTCGACCAGCATCATGGTTGGCACGGCTCGTACCTTGAGCGCCGCCCAGGCCGGCGACTCCTGGTCGTCGAGAAAAATCGGGTAGCGAATGCCTTGCTTCCTGACAGCCTTGGCCACTCTCTTGAGTGCGTCTTCGCCCTCATCGATCGAGACGCCGACGATTGCCGGCCCGTCGCCGCCCGCCTCATAGCGCCGCTGTAGCTCACGCATTGTCTTCCTGCAGGGCTGGCACCAGGTTGCCCAGAAGTCGAGGATCGTGAGTTCCCCGTCTCCGCAAGG
>JAOTZA010000368.1 GCA_029861655.1 Acidobacteriota bacterium
GGACCCGGAGCCGCCGCTCGACGAATCGGCGTCGCTGGTTCTCGAATCGACCTATGGCGACCGCGACCACCGCGAGACGGACCCCGAGGCCGATTTCCGGGCCGCGATCGTCCGTGTCTTCGGGCGCGGCGGCACCGTGGTCATCCCCGCTTTTGCGCTCGGCCGCACCCAGGAGGTTCTCTACCATCTCTCGGCCCTTGTGGACGACGGTGTCCTCGACCCCGACGTCGTGTTCCTCGACAGTCCGATGGCCATCAAAGCGACAGATCTCTATCGCCGTGCCAAAGACGAGCACGACGAGGAGCTCGCGGAACTCGTCGAGCACCAGATGAGCGGCCTCAACCCCGACCGATTCAACTATTGCCGAAGCGTCGAACAGTCCAAAGCTCTCAACCGGCGGCGAAAGCCCGCGGTCATCGTGGCGGCGAGCGGGATGGCCACCGGAGGCCGCGTGGTGCACCATCTCAAGCAGCTTCTTCCGAAGCAACGGAACGCAGTGATCTTTGTCGGGTACCAAGCCGGCGGCACCCGAGGCCGGGCGCTCGTCAACGGCGCGCGAACCGTCGGGATCCACGGCGAGGTCGTGCCGGTCAAGGCGGAGATCCAGTCTCTCCATGGTCTGTCGGCGCATGCCGACCGCGACGAGCTGTTGCGCTGGTGCGACGCGCTGCCCGCCAAGCCGCAGCGGATCTTCCTCAACCATGGCGAGGATCCGGCGCGCAAAGCTCTAGCTGCGGCGCTGATCGAGCGGGGCTTCCCCCGCCCCGAGCTCCCTTTGAGCGGCGAGTCCCACCGCTGGTAGCATGAGTTTTCGAGCGCCTTTTGCCGCCTGTCTGTTGTTGATACCGGCTTTTGGCATCGCCGCCCGAGCTGTGCCATTGGGGGAATCAGCTGTACTTCGTATCTCAACGGAGTTGCGAGCAACGGCCAGAGAACCGCTATCGCGCCGTATCCAGGCTTACAAGACCGATATCGTCGAGGCAACCGGAATCAGCAAGAGCGGTCTCCACTTCATCCTCGGAGGTCTGGCCTTTGTCGCGACCAGCCTCCTGTTGATCCGGTTCACTCCGCATTGGGCCTGGTGGGCCGCCGGGGTCACCTTGTCGCTGGCCCTGCTGCTGGAACTGGTGGACTGGAGCGACGCGTCCCTGGTCGGCAAGCGTCTGACTTGGGGTCATTCGCTCAAGGACATCCTGCTCACCTGCACCGTGGCCGCGGCGTACGTTGCACTGCGCCCGCTTTTCGACCGGTTGCGTCGTTAGCAGCCCGTGGTAGAAGTCCAGATGGTCGCGCGGCAAGTGCTTTCGGTGCGCCTGCAAGGCGCGAGGAGGAGTCGATGCGGTGTCATCGCAGACGACGAGCAACAAGGCAGGCGCGCCGTAACCCCTTGTCGCCCTTTGGGTTGCGGCGGTCTCGACTTCTACCGCAGGCTGCTAACCTCAGCGACTGCAAAGGGCTCTTCGGGGTGACCTTTCGCGGGTGCCGCCGTGCTAGGATTTGCCCGGCGCGGGGCAGTAGCTCAGCTGGGAGAGCACCACGTTCGCAACGTGGGGGTCGAGGGTTCAAGTCCCTTCTGCTCCACCAAACCGATTCCCCTCGGGATTACGAATCGACCACGCCGCTAGCTCTGTCATCGCCCCATGAACCAGGAAACATTCCTGCAGATCGGCGGGGCTCTCATAGCCGGGACGGCCATCGGCTGGTGGCTGGCCGTGGCGCTCGCCCGTCGGCGCTTCGAGGACGATCGGCTGGCGGCGGTCCAGCGGGTCTCCGCGGCCGAGGCGCGAGCGGAGGGCGAGCAGAGACGCCGCATCGAAATCGAGCAGGAGCTCGACGAGGCGCAAATCACGGTACGCCGCCTCGACCGCGATCTGGCGGTAACGGAGCAGCGCGCCAGGGTCTACGAAGACGCGCGCCGCGAACTCGAAAACGCGTTTGAAGCACTGGCCAACAAAGCACTCCGAGGCAACGCCGAGCAGTTCTTCGCCCTGGCCAACGAGAAGCTGGCCGCGGGCCACAGCGCGGTGGCGGCCGAGCTCGACGAACGAAAGAACGCCATCGAAGCGTTGCTCGCCCCCTTGCGCGAGAATCTCGACCGGGTGAGCCGCAGCACCGAGGAAATCGAGCGCTCGCGGGTGGATGCCTACTCCAGAATCGACGAGCAGGTTCGATTGCTGGCGCGAGCCGCCGGTCAACTGGACGAAAAGACCACTTCGCTGTCGACGGCGCTCCGCGGCCCGAGAGTGCAAGGACGCTGGGGCGAACTGACACTGAAGAACGTAGTCCAGGTCGCGGGGATGACCGAGCACTGCGACTTCGAACAGCAAGTCTCGCTTCTGGACGGCCGCCGCCCCGACATGACCGTCCATCTTCCGGGAGGCCGCCAGATAGCGGTCGATGCCAAGGCGCCGTTGAACGCCTATTTGGAAGCATCGGAGGCCAAAGACGACGCCCAGCGCAACGACGCCCTGGACCGCCATGTCAAAGCGCTTCGGGCCCACGTCCGCGGGCTGGCAGACCGCAGCTATGCGGAGACTCTCGAAGCCGACATCGATCTGGTAGTCCTGTTCCTGCCCGGGGACTCCTTCTTGAGCGCCGCTTTTTCGCGCGACCCGGATCTTCAGGTCGAGGCACTCCGGTCGCGTGTCCTGCTGGCGACCCCGACCACCCTGGTGGCCCTCCTGCGCACCGTGGCAATCTACTGGCAGCAGAGCTCACTGGTCGAAAACGCCCAGGTGATCGCGACGACGGCGCGCGACCTCTATGAGCGGGCGGCGAAGTTTGGTGGCGATCTGACCCGTTTGGGTCGTGGTCTGCGCACCGCGCTCGAGTCCTACAACGCCGCCGTGGGCTCCTTCGACCGCCGGCTCATGCCGATGGCTCGACGGCTCGAAGAGATGCAGGTGGCCGAGCAGTCCAAGCGGCGCGTCGAAGCCCCGGACACCGTCGACGAGACGGTGCGCCGGTCGACCCAGGTAAGAGAAGAGGACGACGAGATCCCCCCGAACTAGTAGCGGTCGAGCTATCGGTGATGGTCTCGACCGACCGACGCTCGACAATCCCCGAACGGTCGACACGGAGGTCGACCGCTACAACCTCGACCCGCGCTTGATAATCCCCAACGGTCGACACGGGGGTCGACCGCTACAACCTCGACCCGCGCTTGATAATCCCCAACG
>JAOTZA010000369.1 GCA_029861655.1 Acidobacteriota bacterium
GGCTGCGACGGCGTCGGTTTCCGAGCCGCCGGCCGGGGCGTCGGCGCCAGGGGCGCCAGGGGGCCCAGGCGGCGCTCGACCTCGGCGTCCAGGGTGCCGGCACCGATCTCGGAGATCATCTCCTTGTGCTGGTTTTCCAGGAGTTCGAGGATCTCTTCCTTGCCCTTGCCTTCTTTGAGCATGGACTGGTAGCCGGTGCGCTGGCGACCGACGATCTGGCCGCCTACATAGACGAGGCTCTCCACACAGGGGTTGTTGACGCCTTTGTCCTCGGTCTGGACATGGAAGACAACTCCCCGGTGACGGACATCGGTGTTGTAGCCGGTGATCATCTCGAACTCTCTCGAGTCGTGCCCGCGGGCTGAACGCCCGTGGCGGCAACAGGACGGGAATTATAGTCCCGAAAGGGCTTTTCTTGTGAGAGAATGCCCCCTCGGTTCTCGACGCGGATCAACCGGCCCGCACCTACAAACACTACATCCCACGGAGGATCATCAAATGGCTCAGCCTGAAGCTGATCAGCGCCCAAAGCTGGTCCAATACGAGGTCAAGGACGGCGTCGCCTACCTGACCCTGTCCGACCCGCCCGCCAACACCTACACCCACGAAATGATGCGCGACCTGGACGAGGGCATCCTCGCCGCTCGCTTCGACGAGAGCGTCCAAGTCATCGTTCTCTCCGGTCTCGGCGAGAAGTTCTTTTGCGCCGGCGCCAACATCAACATGCTCCAGCAGTCTGACCCGACCTTCAAGTACTACTTCTGTCTGCACGCCAACGAGACGTTGAACCGGCTCGAGCAGACTCCGAAACTGGTAATCGCGGCTTTGAACGGCCACACCGTGGGCGGTGGTCTGGAGATCGCGATGGCGGCGGACTTGAGAATCGCCAAGAAGGATGCCGGCAAGATCGGTCTTCCCGAGGTGAACCTGGGTGTCCTCCCCGGTACCGGTGGCACCCAGCGGCTGGCGCGCATGGTCGGCAAGAGCCGCTCGATCGAGCTGATGGTCACCGGCAAGCTTCTATCCTTTGAGAAAGCCATGGAGATGGGCTGTGTCAATCAGATCTTCGAGGGCGACGACTTCAAGGATCAGATCCACGAGTACGCCAAGCAGTTCTGCACCCCCAACATGGCCTCGAAGGCTGTCGGCCGGATCAAGCGCGCGGTGCAGTCAGGCGCCGAGGTGCCCTTCGAGAGCGGTTTGGCGATGGAGCGCGAGATGCAGCAGCAGCTCTTCCAGAGTCAGGACGCCAAGGAAGGGCTGGCGGCGTATGTCGAGAAGCGCAAGGCCAACTTCACCGCAACGTAGGCTCGCGGACATGGCTACATCTAGTGCGTTCCGCGGCCTGCAGGATCCTCAGCGGACTCCATGTACGCTTGTGTCACCTTCGGCAGCGCGCCGTGTATCTGCCGCCATCTCCGCAAGCCCAGTGACCTTCGCCTGCGGTCGAGGTAGGCGGTGAGTCCGTCCAGCACCGCGGTCGATCCAAACCTGCCGCCGGCAAGTCTCTTTATCGGCGGCGAGTGGACCGAGGCTTCGGGCGGCGCGACCTTCTCAACCGAGAACCCGGCGACCGAGGAGACGATCTGCGAGGTGGCGTCGGCAAGCGCCGACGACGTGGACCGGGCGGTCGCCTCTGCCAACGCAGCGCTCGATGGCGATTGGTCCAAAATGTCCGCGCGCGAGCGCGGGCTCCTCATGTGGAGGATCGCCGACGCGCTCGAAGAGCGGATCGACGAGTTCGCAATGGTCGAGACGCTCGACAACGGCAAGCCGATCTTCGAGTCGCGCTATGTCGATCTGCCGACCGCGATCGAGGCGCTGCGTTATTTCGCCGGCTGGTCGGACAAGATCCACGGCGACGCCTTTCCGGTGCAGGGACCCTTTTCGATGGCCTATACGCGGCGGGAGCCCATGGGGGTCGTGGCCGCCATCACACCGTGGAACTTCCCACTCATCCAGGCGATGTGGAAGATCGCGGCGGCCCTTGCCTGTGGCAACACGGTCATCCACAAGCCGGCTTCGTACACCGCCTTGACGGCTCTCAAGTTCGGTGAGCTGGCCTCCGCGGCCGGTTTACCTGCCGGTGTCTTGAATGTCGTCCCCGGTGGCGGTTCGGAGGTGGGCGGAGCACTGGTCCGACACCCGGGTGTCGCCAAGGTCTCGTTTACGGGCTCGACCGATGTCGGCAAGGGCATTATGCGCGAAGCCGCTGAGACGGTGAAGCGGGTAACCCTCGAGCTGGGCGGCAAGTCGCCCAACATCGTATTCGCCGATGCCGATCTCGACCAGGCCGTCAAAGGTGCCTACAACGGCATCTTCTACGGCAAGGGCGAAGTCTGCGCAGCCGGATCGCGGCTCTTTGTCGAACGGCGGGTGCATGACGAGCTACTCGAGAAGCTGGTCGAACGCACGGGGCGGCTCCAACCGGGCGATCCACTCCACCCCAAGACCCGACTCGGTGCCCTGGTCTCCAAAGGCCAACGCGAATCGGTTCTCGGGTATGTGGGGATCGGCCGCGAGGAGGGCGCCGAGGTGGCGCACGGTGGCGAGCCGGCCGACGTGAACGGCAAGGGCTATTTCATGCAGCCGACCATCCTGACCGGCGTCGACAACTCGATGCGCGTGGCTCAAGAGGAGATCTTCGGCCCGGTGTTGGTGACCATACCCTTCGACGAAGCCGACGAGGCGGTCGAGATGGCCAACGCGTCGATCTACGGCCTCGCCGCAGGAGTCTGGACACGCGACATCGGCAAGGCACACGCAGTGGCCGCCAAGGTCCAGGCCGGCACCGTCTGGATCAACCAATACAACTGGTACGACTCCGGCGCGTCATTCGGGGGCTACAAGCAGTCGGGCTTCGGGCGTGAGCTGGGCCGCCAGGCGCTTGAGTCGTACACCGAGACCAAGACCGTCTTTGTGGGCAAATGAGGGGAGATGCCACGCGCGCAATCGGCGGATGTCGCGGGGAGGCCGGGCCGGAGGGCTCCCGCGGGAGAAATACGGTGACAGGCACCTTGACGAAATACGGTGACAGGCACCTTAATTCGGGACGATTCGAACTCCGAGGCTCGAAAAGTGAACGACCGAATTGAGGTGCCTGTCACCGTATTTCCGTATTTCTCCCCGGCCCGTAGCCGGGGCC
>JAOTZA010000370.1 GCA_029861655.1 Acidobacteriota bacterium
GGTCACCGCGGCCGAGTAGCCGTCGGGTGACATGGGTTCCAATGAACCCGGCTCCGCCGGTAACAAGGATGTGCTGACTCATGGCAGTTTTTATCGTGGGAATCGAGGTGGCCGGCCCCTCGGCGGAGCATAATATCCCGATCACTGCTCCTCGAAGGAAAACGGAGCCAGCGCTCTGTCCCACTCGCCTCGGGCCCGCAGCAGGCGCTCGATGAGCTCGCGCACCGCCCCATAGCCGCCCGGTGTTTCCAGCACGGCCTGGACGACCGCCCGTACTTCGGGAGCGGCGTCCGCCGGTGCGAAGGAGAGCCCGCATCGACCTAGAACCACCAAGTCGTTGAGATCATCACCGACAAAGGCCACTTGGCGCGCTCGCAGGCTCTGGCGATCGAGAAAGGTCTCGAAGTCGCCCGCTTTGTCGAGCGACCCGCTGAGCACGGGCTCGAGGTCCAGTTCGTCGGCCCTGCGCTCCAGCGCGCGCGATTCACGGCCCGAGAGCACACCCACCTTGAGACCGGCTCGCTGCGCCAGACGGATACCGAGGCCGTCGCGTACGTTGAAGCGCAAGAGGCTCGGGCCGCGCGGCCCGTAGTAGAGAGAGCCGTCGGTCAGAACACCGTCAACATCGAGCAACAGCCACTCGATCTCAGCGGCGCGCCGGGCGAACTCATCCTTGGAGAGGGTGGCCATCTAGAACAAATCCAAGCGCCAGAGATCGTGCAGATGAATGAGCCCCTCGAGCGATTTTTCCTCGCCACATACAAAGAGCGAAGTGATTCGGTTGTCTTCCATCAACTTGAGGGCAGTGGGTGCGAGCCGCGAGCGGTCGATGGTCAGTGGATCCGCGGTCATGCATTCGCCGGCCGTCTTGCTGAGAAGCGCGTCGTCTTTTTCCAGCAGGCGCCGAAGGTCGCCGTCTGAGATACAGCCCACCAGCAGACCGACGGAGTCGGTAACCGCGGAGATCCCGAGTTTCTTGGCCGACATCTCGTAGATGGCTTCGCGCATCGAGGTGGAATCGGTGACCCGTGGCAGATCGTCTCCCTCGTGCATCAAATCCTCGACGCGCGATAGTTGTTTCCCGAGTTGACCACCCGGGTGAAGGCGAGCGAAGTCCTCGTGAGTGAAGCCTTTGGCCTCGGCCAGAGCCATTGCCAGAGCGTCGCCGAGTGCCAGAGTCGCGGTGGTCGATGCCGTGGGCGCCAGATCGAGCGGGCAAGCCTCCTTGTCGATCTCCACCCGGAGGTGGACATCGGCGTGCTGGGCGAGGGTGCTTGCCGGAGCTCCGGTTAGCACGATCAAGGGCACATCCAGCCGTCGAACGATCTCCACCAACCGCACTAGCTCTTGAGTCGTGCCCGAGTACGAAGCGGCAAGTACCACATCCCCTTCGATCACCATGCCCAGGTCGCCGTGAATCGCCTCGGCGGGGTGGAGAAAAAGAGCCGGTGTGCCGGTGGAAGATAGGGTCGCCGCGACCTTTTTCATGACAATGCCGCTCTTGCCCATACCGGTGCACACGACGCGGCCCTTGCAGCTCTGGAGGAGCTCGACCGCGTGGTCGAAGCGCTCGTCCAGTTGATCGGCCAAACCTTGGACGGCCGCGGCCTCAGTGGCCAGCACCTCTCGGGCGACCTCACGCGGCGACCGTGGACCGGTGGTGTTCATCTAGCCGCCGCTCACTGCCTGGCGCACCGCCAGGACTTGTCGCAGAAGCCGCTCGGCGCGGTCGGGATCGAGCTGCGTCGAACGGTCGGAGCGCGCCTCGTCGGGATTGGGGTGAACCTCCAGATACAAACCATCGGCACCAGCGGCTACCGCCGCCCGCGCCAGCGGCTCGGCAAACTCCCGGTTGCCGGCCGTCTCAGAACCTCCCCCGCCCGGAAGCTGGAGCGAGTGCGTCACGTCGTAGAGGACCGGGACGCCGGTCTCTTCGAGCATCGAAAAGCTGCGCATGTCCACGACCAGGTTGTTGTAACCAAAGCAGATGCCCCGCTCGGTGACGGTGAGTCGCCGGTTCCCGGTGCTGCGAGCCTTGTCGATGGCGTGGCTCATGTCACGCGGTGCCATGAACTGACCTTTCTTGATGTTGACCCCGGCGCCGGTTGCGGCCGCCGCGATGATGAGATCGGTTTGGCGGCACAGAAACGCCGGTACCTGAAGCACAGCACAGACTTCGGCCGCCGGCGCGCACTGCTCGGGTGTGTGGATATCGGTCAGAACCGGCAGACCCGAGTGCTGACCAGCCTGCGCCAGGATCTCGAGTCCTTCTTCGAGACCTGGCCCGCGAAAACTCTCTATGGAGGTGCGGTTGGCCTTGTCGAAGGAGGCCTTGAAGACCATCGAGAGCCCGAGCCGGTCGGCTATGTCGGCGACGGCTTCGGCTGCCTCGAGTACTTGCTCGGTACTCTCGATAACACACGGTCCGGCGATGACCGGGAAGTGACCGGGTCCGAATGCGATACCCGGTGCAAGCTCTCGAGTCACGACAGGGCCGCCTACGCCGTCTCCTCGACGACCGTCAGGAGGGTGCGCTCGCGGGCTCGCTCGGGGTCCGCCCGACGAGCCTGCTCCTCGAGCGCCGCGTGGATGTAGGAAACGAAGAGCGGATGAGGCTCGGTGGGCTTCGACTTGTACTCGGGATGGAACTGGCAGCCGAGATACCAGGGGTGGTCGGGAAGCTCGATCATCTCGACGAACTTGCCGTCGGGACTCATCCCGGCAACGCGTAAGCCGTTCTCGACTAGGGTTCCGAGGTACTTCTGGTTGACCTCGTAGCGGTGGCGGTGACGTTCGCTGATCTCGTCGACACCGTAGATCTCCCTCGCCAGGGTTCCCTCTTGGAGCTCGCAGGGGTAGGCGCCGAGCCTCATCGTGCCTCCCATTTCCTCGACTCCTAGCAGCTCGCGAAGCTTGTAGATGATGGCTTGGTTGGATTCCGGATCGAATTCCGAGGAGGTGGCGTCCGAGATACCGCAGACGTTGCGAGCGTATTCGATCACCATGCACTGCATGCCGAGACAGATACCGAAGAAGGGCACCTTTTGCTCACGGGCATAGCGGATCGAACGGATCTTGCCTTCGGTGCCGCGGGTCCCGAAACCGATTGGAACCAGCAGACCGTCCACCTCGAACAAGTCGC
>JAOTZA010000371.1 GCA_029861655.1 Acidobacteriota bacterium
ACGCCGCACGTTGGACCGCCATCCCGACGATGCGCTGGGCCTCCTTGGCGGCGTTTTCTCGCGACTCGTCCTCGACGCGCTTGACGTGGTGGGCGGCCTCCATCCGGGCCTCGTCCATCATCGTGGCGGTGAGTTCTTCTTTGGCTTGCTGCCCCGTCAGACCGGCGATCGTTTCGAGCTTGACCCGCTGCGCCTCGACCAGCTCTCCCAGCTCACGCTCACGAGCCGTCAGCGCCTCTTCTCGCACTCCGAGCTTGCGCTCTCTGCGTCCAAGCTGTTTGTCCAGCGCGCGAGCCTCCTCGGTACGTTTGTCGAGAAGATCTTCGCGCTGGCTCAACCGTTTGGCCAGACTGTCCAGTTCAGAGCGACGCTTTCTCGACGCCTTCTCGAACTCGCCCCGCGCCTGCAGTAGTTTTTCCTTTGCCGCGAGGTCGGCCTCCTTGAGCCGGGCATCGCTCTCGCGCGTGGCGTCTTCGACCAGCTTGGAGGCCTCCCTCCTGGCGCTGGATAGGAGACCACTAGCGCTACGGCGGAGAAAGAACCAACCCAGCCCGAAGCCTGAGAGCGCCGCGGCGACGATCGCCAAAACGGCATAAAGTGGCTGCATCAACGGACCCCCGAAATCAAATCGACAGGAGGCCGGACGAGCCGGACAAAAGCCCGGAGGGAGAAAATGGCATCCCCCGCGAAGCCGTGTGGGTTAGCTGACTAGAACCTGACTTTCACCAGGTGGGTGTCCGCCCCACGAGCCGTTAGCGTCCCCGTACTGGCGGGGCAGGCACAGGCCGCGTGGATAGAAAGACTCCCTATAAACAACTGTTGGTTCTACAACTGCTGAACCCATCACGAAAACCACACAGGGGATGCAATCACTGTTTGTTTCAAAGCGGCGACGGCGCCGACCAGCCCAATTCACCTCAACTCGCGAGGACTTTCTCGAGCTCAGCGGCCAAAGCCGTCACTCTCCCCTCGATCTCGACCCGTTCCCCTTCCTGAAGCTTCCGAGCCCGTGAGAGCTCGTCGGCAATGTTCAGCGCCGCCAGGATCGCAATTTTTGCCGTGTCTACAGTCGCCACCTGCCCGGCGACGTCCTGCATACGACCGTCGACAAAAGAAGCTAGTTCCCGGAGGTGCTCCGGATTCTGTTCGCCCCGAACGTGGTAAACGGCGCCAAAGATCTCGACATCCGTAGTCGTCGTCGCCTTGGTCGCCATTCGCTACATCCGGGTCGCCCGGACGAGAACATCTCGCCAGGGCTGCGGCGGACTATAGCATATGGCCCGCACCCAAATTCCCGGGTTGGAGGGCCCTGGTGTGGCCCTAGAGTAGGCTCTCGAGGGTCTCTACAAGCCGCTCCACGAGGTCCCGGAGCTCCTGTTTTTCGCCTTCCCAGGTTTTTTGGGCCGACCCCGACATCGCGGACGCCGGCGGCGTCTCGCGCTGCAGCCGTTTGACCCGCGACGAGAGCTTTCGGTTCTGCTTCCGCAGCACCTCAATCTCCTCTGTCACGCGACCGATCCTGGTCTCGAGGTCTTTCCAGCTCGATTTCTCAGTCACGATGTGTCTCCGCGCCAGCCAAAACGCTCGTCGAGACGTACGGCGAGCCGCAGGTGCCTCTCGTTCACCTCTTCCTGGGTCAGCGAACGCTCGTTGGAGACATATCGAAAGAAAATCGTCGAGTTAACCGCCCCTGCGGGCACTTCTTCCCCTTGATATCTGTCCTTGAGACCAAAGTCCACTAGCTCCGCTGGTGGGTCGGCGCGGATCGCCTCGTGGATCTTGCTCCAGGCGAGATCCACACCGTGGGTCAGCGTCAGGTCGACGTCCACGCCGGGGAACCGGCTCGGCGGGTCGACCCGCGGTGGTTGGCTCCGGGCCACCGCCGAGGCGGCCAGCTCGAGAGCAAACAGCGGAAAAGCGAGATTCGAATCTTCCACCTGCCCCAAGTAGCCGACCCTCTCGGGCCGGTCCGACACAAGGATCTCGCTCGCAGTACCTGACAGGAGACCCCTGCACTCGGCGCGGCGGAACTCGAACTCGATCCCCGCGCGCGCACCCAGTCCTTCGGCAACTCCCTTGAGATCGAACAGGTCGAACCCCGTTCGCCTCTCCCAAGGTCGATCGAATTCTCCCCCCATGACAACGCCCAAAGCCTCGATCTCAGCCGTCTCACCGCCCGGGAACAGGTGTCCGATCTCGAAGAGCTGAACCGCCGACGCCTGTCGCCTCTGATTGAATCGTGCGCCCTCGACCAGACCCGGGAGGAGCGAGCGTCGCATCACCTCATAGAGTTCCGAGAGAGCGTTGGCCAGCACCAGCGGCTCCGCCGCCCTCTCCAGACCCGGAAACCACGAATCTGCGGCGGCACTCTGAAACGGATAGGTCACCGTCTCCGCGAAGCCGGCGGCAGAGAGGTACTCGCGCAGTCCTTCGCGCACGCGGTGCCCACGACTCGACCCCGAGTCGGGCCCTCGCACCGCAGGAACCGTGGATGGGATCCGGTCGAAACCAAATAGACGCAATGCCTCCTCGTAGAAATACGCTGGGTAGACCTCACCCCGCTCATCTAGCTCGAAGTCCAACCGTCGCCACGAGGGAACTGTGACCTCCCAGATGCCGGTGTGTTGTTCGGCCAGTTCGAACCCCAGAGCCCCCAGTCCGTTCTCGACCAGGTCACGCGGCACTGCGACGCCCGCGAACTGCTCGAGGCCCTCGAGATCCAAACACCCACGAGCCTTTGTGATCGGGCCCGGCTGCGCATCGACGACGACCGCTTCCACTTCTCCACCGCCCAGGTCGGCCATCAGCTCGGCGGCCCGCAACGCGGCCTCCAGACACGCCTCCGGATCGCTCCCGCGCTCGAAGCGATGTGAGGCGTCGGTGTGCAGACCCAGCCGCCGCGCCGTGCGGCGCACCAGCTGGGGAGCAAAGCATGCACTCTCGATGAGAACACGATTCGTACCCTCACCCACTTCCGTTTCGCTGCCACCCATTATCCCGGCGAGTGCGATGGCTCCCTCGACGCCCGCTATGACCAGGCTCTTCTCGTCCATTTTGCGCTCGACGCCATCGAGCGTCGTCAAGCGTTCGCCCGCTTTGCCACGACGAACCACGATCCGACCACCGGGAAGCTTCT
>JAOTZA010000077.1 GCA_029861655.1 Acidobacteriota bacterium
AGCCCAACAGCGGCCTCGCCAGCCGCCACGGCGATCGTGAAAACCACAAAGACCTGGCCGGTCAAATGAGAGTGCTGATACGAAAAAGCTACGAGGTTCAGATTGACGGAGTTGAGGATCAGCTCGAGCGACATCAACACGGTGATCATGTTTCGCCTCGTCAGGATCCCGACAAGACCGATCGCAAAGAGCAGAAAGCTCAGCACCAGATAGTGATTGGTCGTTAGTTCGAGCATCTTCAGAAAGATCGTTCAGTCAGTTCCTGCGGCCCAGAATGACCGCGCCCACCATCGCCACCAGCAGAAACACCGAGGCGACCTCGAAAGGCAGCAGATACTGCCGGTACAGCAGCCAGGCGACCGCCTCCGAGTTGCCCGCCGCCTGGCCCTCGACCGAGACCATATTCTCGGGCGTCGCGAGGGCCGGCCCGAAACCAACTCCAACAAAAGAAAAGACAAAAAGAGCCACCAGAAGGACTCCGACAAGGATTCCCAACGGCGCCGACTGGGCAAACATTCTGACCTCATGCAGACGATGGAGATTGATCAGCATGATGACGAAGAGAAACAGAACCATGATGCCGCCGCCATAGACAAAGATCTGCACCACAGCCACAAACTCGGCATTGCGGAGGAAGAACAACACCGCAACGCTCAAGAAGCTGACCAGAAGCGACAACGCACCGTACATCGGATTGCGCATCGTCACCACGAGCACCGCCGAACCGAGCGCCATCGCGGCGAACAGGTAGAAGAGCAGCGCCGGTCCGTGAGCGGTCAGAAACTCCACGTCGACTCCCTCTTGCGACAGTCACAGGCGCGGGAAGCGCATTGGACCTGGGCGTGCCAGGCGTGCACCAGATGGTTCGACCCGCAGTGGCGAGCAGTCGAGACGTATTTCGTATACGCAGCAGACCGCGAGTCCGCGAGGACCGGGCGAGATGGTGTGCGACCGGTGCGCCTACGCATTAGACAATCTCGTCATCCGTATAGTCCGGTCGCACCTTCCACTCCTGCAGCTCGTCGATATCCACATACAAATTCTGCCAGCGATCGTAGGACGCCAACTCGTATGTCTTTGTCGTCAGCCAAATCGACTTCGGCTCCGTAGGACAGGCCTCCTCACAAAGACCGCAGAACATGCAGCGCTGCACATCGATGTCGAAACGGTCCAACACCTTTTCCTTCTTCTCCGTCTCAGGGTTGAGCTCCTGGTGCCAGTCGATGTAGATGATGTCGATCGGACAGTCGCGGGCGCAGAGTGTGCACTTGATGCAGCGGTCTTCATCGAGCCGGAACATGCCGCGGAAACGGTGCGCGGGCTCCCGACGTTCCTCGGGGTACTGAACCGTGACCTTGGTGGAGAAAAGGTTCTTCAGCAGATGTTTCCCCGTGATCCCCAGACCGGCAAAGAGGTCGAGGAGCATGATCCGGTCAAGGAATCGTCTTACGGTGCTCACAGCAACAGCACCTTCCACAAACCGACCGCGAACAGGGTCACGAGCGACAGCGGGATGAGCCACTTCCAGCCGAGATCCATCAACTGATCGAAACGATACCGAGGGAATGTTCCTCGAAACCATATGTATACAAACAGAAAAACGCTCAGCTTGAGGGAGAACCAGAGCACCCCCACGAGGCCCGCGGGAAGAAACGAAGCGTCCAGGAACGACAAAGCCTCGACGTTGGGAAACGGCCGCGCCCAGCCACCGAGGAACAAGGTCACCGCAACAGCCGAGATGACGATCATGTTGGCGTATTCGCCCAGAAAGAAGAGCGCAAACCGCATCCCGGTGTACTCGGTGTGAAACCCGGCCACCAGCTCCGACTCCGCCTCCGGCAGATCGAAGGGGTTTCGGTTGGATTCGGCCACCCCGGCGATCAGATAGATCATGAAGGCGATCAGGCCGAACGGAAAAAACGCAAAAAGAAACCACCGACCCTGCTCCAACTGCGCCCCAACGATGCCTTGAAGCGACATCGTGCCGGCCATCAAGAGCGGGATAACCAAAGAAAACCCCTGGGGCACCTCGTAAGAGATCATCTGTGCCGCCGAGCGCAGCCCGCCTAGAAGCGAGAACTTGGAGTTCGAGGACCAACCTCCGATGATGATGCCGTACACACCGATCGTGGCGAGGGCGACCACAAAGAGAACTCCGATGTTGACATCGGTGATGAAATAGTCGAGGCCACCACCGGTCTGGGCGGCCGAGGGGCCGAACGGGATGACCGCAAAGATCACAAAGGCCGGCCCCACCACCAGGCATGGCGCCAGAACAAAAGCCCATTTGACCGCCTTGTTCGGAATCACGTCTTCCTTAACCAGCAGCTTCATGATGTCGGCGATCGGCTGGAAGAGACCCCAGGGGCCTACCCGGTTGGGACCAGTGCGAACCTGGATAAAGCCGAGAATCTTGCGCTCGGCGAGCACCAGGTAGCTGATCAGGGGTAAAACACCGACAAACACCACCACGGCGATCTTGATCGCCGGTGAGAACGCATAGTAGAAGAGCGTCGGCCCGAGAATGTCGCGCAGTTCCTGCATCAACGATCCACCTCACCCAGGACGATGTCGGTGGTACCGAGCACGGCGACCATATCCGCCAGCAGCTGATCCTTTGCGAGTATCGGAACAACCTGGAGATTCATGAACGAAGGCGCCCGCACGCGACACCTGTGCGGATTGGGCGTACCGTCGCCGACCAGATAGAAACCAATCTCCCCCTTGGGCCCCTCAATCGAAAAATAGGCATCGCTCTGCTTGGGAGCCTTGAGCACCCGCGGGCTCTTCGCCATGATCAGCCCATCCGGGAGCTTGTCGAGACACTGCTCGACGATGCGCACCGATTGCCGCATCTCCTCCATCCGCACCAGGTAGCGATCGTATGTATCACCGTTGTAGGTGACCGGGATATCAAACTCGACGTCGCCGTAAGCTTCGTACGGCATGGCCTTTCGGATGTCCCATTGAACACCGCTGGCACGCAGCATCGGCCCGGTGACGCCATACTCCTGCGCCAGATCGGCGGGGAGCACTCCGACGCCCACGGTGCGCTTCTTCCAGATCCGATTGTTGGTCAAAAGGCCCTCGTACTCGTCGATCTTCGACGGGAAATCGTCCAGGAATTCCGCGCAGCGCTCGCCCCAGCCCACCGGTAGATCGAACGGTTGCCCCCCCGGGCGCATGCAGTTGAGCGTCAGGCGCGCTCCGCAGTACTCCTCGAAAAGATCGAGAATGATCTCCCGCTCACGAAAGCAGTAGAAGAACGGTGTCATCGCCCCGATATCGATCGCGTGGGTCGCCAGCCACAGCAAATGGCTCGAGATACGTTGCAGCTCGCAAAGAATCGTCCGGATGTACCGTGCTCGAGGCGGTACGACGAGTCCGATGAGTTTCTCTACCGCACCGACATAGGCGAGGTTGTTGGTCGCCGCCGCCACATAGTCCAGGCGGTCCGTGTGCGGTACGTTTTGAAAAAAGGGATGGAGCTCGAAGAGCTTCTCGGTGCCACGATGGAGATAACCGATGATCGGGTAGCAGTCGACAATCCGCTCGCCGTCGACTTTGAGCTTGAGCCGCAGCACTCCATGGGTCGACGGATGTTGGGGCCCGAAATTGAGCTCCATCTCCTCGACATCGAAGAGTGTGTCGCGCCGTGTGTTGGTCGTGTTTGTCATTTCTCTGATTGCACGGCCGTGGAGGTCTCCGGTCCGGCCCGCGGTGAAGTCAGCCCACTCCACCCTCCTCCGATCCCTCCGACTCCTCCGACCCTCCCGACTCTTCGACCACCGACGCGGGTGGCTCGGGCGGCTTCCAACCGGTACCGGTACCCGCGACCGGCCCAGCCTCGCCCTCGTAATACTCCGGATAGATAGCTGCCCCCGTATCGATCCCCTCGACCGGAAAGTCCTTACGCAGCGGATGACCGTTGAAGCCCTCCCAGAGCAGGATCCGCGTCAAGTCCGGATGATCGGAAAACCGGACGCCATACATGTCGTACGCCTCGCGCTCGCACCATTCGGCGCCTCTCCAAATCGAGCTCACACTTGGAACTTCCTCGCCGTCAGCTGCGCTCACCTTGAGCCTCACACGACGGTTCGTCTCCAGGTTGAACACGTGGTAGACAACCTCGAACGGGGCTTCTTCGCGCTGCGGGTAGTGAACACCACAGACATCGACCAGCAATCCGAAGCCATGCTCTTGCTTTAGGCGTTTGGCTAGGCCCTGAATAGCATCACCCCGGACCTCAAGGGCGAGATCACCGCTCGTCAGGGTGGCATCTTCTATGGCACCGGGGAGTTCCGACGACAGCGACTGAACCAGGGCGTCTTCCGAAGCGTCAATGCTCTCCGGCGTTTCGGGCATGCGCTCCCAGGGCGGTTTCGCCGCCTCAGCCGCAGCTTTCGCCTCGGCGACCGCCTTGGCCTTTGCCGCCGCCTCGGCTTTGGCCTTTGCCGCAGCCTCGGCCTTCTCCCGGGCTTCGGAATCAGGCGTGTCCGCCCCTGGGTCGCCTGGCGCACCTGCCACCGGCTTGGCAGGTGCCTCCGAGTCGTCTGGAGGCTCCGGTGGCTCCGGTGGCCGCTGGTCGTCTTTTTCGCTCATCCACTTCGACCCACGAGGAGCCTCTCGCGTTTCGTGTCGACAACCGAAGAACGGTCGATCTTCCGTTGCAGGTGGAGAAGGCCCCAGAGAAGCGCCTCGGGCCGCGGCGGACATCCCGGGACGTACACATCCACCGGGATCACCCGGTCGACGCCCTGCGTCACCGCATAGGTGCGATAGGGACCACCACAAGTCGCACAGGCACCCATCGCAATTGACCACTTGGGTTCGGGCATCTGATCCCAGAGCCGTCTGACGATCGGCGCCATCTTTTCGGTCACCGTTCCGGCGACAATCATCAAATCACTCTGCCGGGGGCTAGCCCGGAAGACTTCGGCACCAAACCGCGACATATCG
The DNA here is from genome assembly GCA_029861655.1 of Acidobacteriota bacterium. Classification (GTDB taxonomy): domain Bacteria; phylum Acidobacteriota; class Thermoanaerobaculia; order Multivoradales; family JAHEKO01; genus JAOTZA01. The sequence goes on from JAOTZA010000077.1 coordinate 4,960, forward strand.
TGCCGTGGATCGAGCACCGCCATCATCTCGATGGCACAGCATGCCAGGCCGAACTGCATCGGCCAGATCGCCGAACGTCGGGCCCAGTTGAAGAGCTTGTCGTACGACGTCGTGAGGATATTGGCGTTGATCTCGCTCGTCGTCATGATCTCCCCTGACGGGCTACGCCCAGTCGAGAGCCCCACGGTTCCAGACATAGACGTAACCAACCACCAGAATCGCCAGAAAGACCATCATCTCGATGAATCCGAAAAGCGCCAGACGGTCGAACATCACCGCCCACGGAAAAAGAAAGATGGTCTCTACGTCGAAGATCACAAAGAGGACCGCGATCAGATAGTAGCGAATCGAGAAACGGTGGTCGTGAGCCAGCGAGTCAGCCTCATTGCCGCACTCGTAGGGATCGGCGTTGGTTCCCCCCTTACCGCCGTGCCGAAAAATCCTCGCCGCCATCAGACTGACGATCAAGAACCCGATCGCAACGAGCACAAAGACGAGTATCGGTATGTAGTTCGCCATTGGGATCGCGGGTGCGATGCTTGGAAAAACCCTGCTCGGAGGCGATGCAATTGTATCCATGCCTCATGGGGTGTCAAGAAAACGCGCCCCGCCACCGCTCCGGGACCTGGAGCTACAAAAGCTCCCGCGGAAGGACCTTCGGCAAATCCACACCGCGGGCCTGGACCAGGACTCGGATCTCCTCTCCCATCCCCTCGAGATCCACCAGCTGCATCGCCGCCACTCGTTCCGCCGCGGGTCTCTCTTCTAGACCTCCGAGCAACCCCAGAGCCGCCAGCCAGGCTGCTTGGCGGCTCAAGACGACCGTCTCGAGACCGGCCCTTTCTCCTTCTTCGATCAAGGCCGAGAAGTCGACGTGCGCGGTCATGTCCTGCTCGCCAACCGAGACAAACGGGTCACGGTGAACCCGGTGACGGCGATAGCAGGCCAACGTGCCATGTCGCCTTACGCGGGTGTCCAGGAGCTTCTCGACCTCGAAGCCGTAGTCGAACGTCACCAACAAACCCCGCCCGAGGGCTTCCGCGAGCCGGCGATAAAGCGGCCGCCAGCCAGGCGCCAGATCGGCGATTTGACCCTCTTCCAGACGATGTCCCGGCAGAGCCATGAGCTCCGGACTCGAAAGATCACCCATTCGCCACTCGAAGTCCGAGCCCTCGGAGACCCCCACCCACATCTCTCCAAGGCCTTCCGGACGCTGGATCAGCCGGTGAACCGGGAGAGCGTCAAAGAGCTCATACGAAAAGACGAGTCCGTCCACTTCGGCGTGCCCGAGGTCGTCGATCCGCTCGAAACCCGGTGGCACTGGGCGACGAACCCGATCCCAGGCCAACAGGGCTCGATCGGTCTTGTCCAAAGCACGACCGAGGGCCGCCAGATGGAGCCCGTTGCCGTAGCCCACCTCGAGATAGTCCGCCCCACCCGCGTTGTCGACGACCGCGTCCAGGCGCCTTAAGAGGCGCGCGGTCACTTCCGCAAATAGCGGCGAATGGCTCGACCCTGTGACAAAGTCGCCCTCCTCTCCTATCGCCAAGTCCTCGCGGTTGTAGTAGCCGCCGATGCCGTAAAGCGCCTCTTCCATAAAGTCGGCAAACGGGATCGGGCCCTCGGCCCGAATCCGCTCTTTGAGTCTCTGCTCGACCGGCGTCATGCGGCAAAGTATAAAGAGAGATAGATGGCGCGGCCTTTGCGCGATGGTCTTCTTCCCCGTCACCGGCTCGAAGCCCGCAGGAACCGCAAACCGATCACCGTTGATCGTACTACTGACCTCCGCCCTCGCTCCAGAAACGGCCTCGCCACTTCGGGGATCCCGGAAAAGGGAAGTTCAGCTTCTTTTCACACAGGATCCCCGATTTGGGGCTCGCCCTGCGGGCGCTCGCCAGCGCCGGGCGAAGAAACCATCGCGAGTTACGGCCGCGGCCATCCAGGCGAGGTACCCGCTTTCCTGGCGCGGCCGAAGGCTCCATCAGGGACGTTTGACCGAGCGCATGGCTCCATCAGCGGAGTGCTTGGAGGATGCGGCGCGAGGGAAACCGAGGCGCACGCCTCTAGGTCACCGTAGTCCGAGTAGCGTGCGCCGTGCCCTGCGGAGACTTCGGCCGCGTCAGGAATCAGTTCGCCGCCTCACGGCACCGACTCTACGGTCAACCACGACGACCACTGCTAGAATCTCGCGAATGGCACAACCCGCGCTTGCGGAATCCCTTCCCACCGCGAGCCGACTCTGCGAGCTCGTCAACTCGATGGCCGGACAACCGGTCGTGATGTGTGTCGATCTCGTCGCAGACCGTTTTATCACCGGCACCCCAAAACGCATCAGCCGCGAGGCGCCCGTCTTGATCCTGAAGCACGAGAAAGAGGAGTTTGTCCCCGGTGGAGGCGCCAACGCCGTCGCCAATGTCTCAGCACTGGGCGGCAGGCCGCTGCCTCTCGGTGTCGTGGGCACCGACGCGAACGGTGTCGAGCTCATCAATTGGCTGGACAAGAACCGGGTGCCGACCGAGGGCATTGCGCGTATCGAAGGCTACCGGACGCCGACCAAGACCCGGGTCCTCGGCGGCGGTCGTCACTCGATCAAGCAACAGATCGTACGCTTTGATATCGAGGATCAGGTGATCTTCGACGACAACATCGCGTCACTCTATTCCCGAGCGCTCGAATCCTGGAAGGGCAGCGCCAAGATCGCCGTCCTCTCGGACTACGGATACGGTGCGGTGCAGCCGCAGCATGTCGGACCGTTGCGCCAGACACTCGGCGAGAGCGGCGTCGTCCTATGCGACAGTCGCCACCGGCTGGCCGACTTCGCCGGCGTCGATGGCGCCACTCCCAATGAAGAAGAGGCCGAGAACCTGGTCGGCGAGCGGCTTGACGACGGAAGCAAGCGACTCCGAGAAGCCGGCAAGCGTCTCAGGAAAGATCTGCGCACGAGCTTTGTCCTCATCACCCGGGGCAGTTGCGGCATGAGTCTTTTCGAAGCGGACCGCGTCGCACACATCCCGACCCATGGGTCGGATCAGGTCGCCGACGTGACCGGAGCGGGCGACACCGTGATCGGTACCTTCGCACTGGCGCTCGCCGCCGGTGCGACGCCGCTCGAGGCGGCGCTGGTCGCCGACTATGCCGGTGGTATCGTGGTTCACAAACTCGGCACCGCCACAACCGACGCAGACGAGCTCAAGGTTGCAATCCAAACCGACCCGTTGCCACTCGCCGAGGTGTCGTGGGACAGGTTCTAAGCTGGCGAGAACTCCAAGCGCGGCTCGACGAGAAACGTCGTCAGGGCTCGACCGTGGCCCTCGCCAATGGCCACTTCGATCTTCTTCATGTCGGCCACTTGCGCTACCTCCAAGCGGCTGCCGAGCAAGCGGACCTGCTGGTCGTAGCCATCAACGATGATGCCTCGGTGGCTCGCCTAAAGGGTCCCGGCCGACCGATCGTGCCGATGGCAGAGAGGGCCGAACTCCTGGCGGCGCTCGCCCCGGTCGATTTCGTAGTTGTCTTCGAAAGCGATTCGCCCGCCGATCTTCTGGTGAGCCTCAAGCCCCATGTCCACTGCAAGGGAACCGACTACGGCGCCCCCGAGAACGTGCCCGAGTACGAGACCGTGCGCAAGTACGGCGGCCGCACAGTGCTGGTCGGCGACCCCAAGGACCACGCCACAAGCGACCTGATCGCAAAGGTCAAGGAACTGTAGGTCCGGCGCGCGGGGCACGCGACCCTTCTGAGCCGGCCGGCTTTAGCAGCCCGGTCGACCGCCCGGCTGGAAACGGCGCTCCCTACTCAGCCTTGGACGAGTTCGCTCGCGCCTCGTTGTTCGCCCGCGCGGACCGCTTGCGACCCCTCCAACAGCTTCCGAGTGCCCGCGGGCTCACAGCGTTCCTGCCGGCGCGTTCGCCGGGCTGCGGCCGGCGCTGGTCGGCGCAGGCGCTTGATCTTCGGCACGCGGGTCGCACGAGCGGAGCCTTGGAGGCGTTGCGAGGATCCAGCGTGGCGAACAAAGGCGAGACGAGGAAAGGCGATTCGCCGCACCGCAGCGGCCTCTCTGTCTAATCGCTCCCGAGGCCTCGTACTGAACTCGATCGACAGGGGCGCCGGCCGCTTCAATGGAGCGAGGAGACGCACGAATCGCCCGAGGCGAGTCTTCTGCCGAGCCCGCTGGATCGCATGAGCCTCGCAGCGCAGCGAGGCGATTCGCGGGCCGAAGGAGGCACGGGTCACCGATGACATCCTTCGAATAGGATGACCAGGTGGACGCGCCGCGCATTCTCCTGATCCGCACCAGCGCTCTGGGCGACATCGTTCATGCGCTGCCGGCCCTGACGGCGCTCAGACGGCATCTCCCCAAGGCGAGGATCGCCTGGGTGGTCGAGAAGGCCTTTGCACCGCTTCTTGAGAGTCATGCCGATCTCGACCAGGTGCTGACCATAAACACCAAAGGTTGGAGGCAGAGACCCCTTGCCGCTGAAACCTGGCGTGAGATGGGTCGGTTCATGAGCGAGTTGGACGGCTTCGGCGCCGAGATCGCCCTCGACCTGATGGGTAACTACAAAGGAACCCTGATCGCAATGCTTGCTCTGTGCGATCGCCGCATCGGCATCTCGAAGCGTTGGCGAAGAGAACCCGCAAGCGCCGCTTGGCTGACCGACACCGTCCCACCCAACGGTCGGCACGCGGTCAACCAAGCTCTCGCGGTGGCAGGGGCACTCGGTCTGCCTACGGAACCGGCCGACTTCGGCGGCGACCGGCTGGGCAGCTCCTCGCAGTTGTCGGACGAAACCGAAGATTGCTCGGTAATCCTCCACCCGGGCACCGGCTGGGCAAACAAGACCTACCCGCCGGAACGTTGGGGCGAAGTGACGCGGCTGATCGCCAAAGAGACGGGTCGGGACACCTGGGTCTCGGCGGGCCCCGGAGAGAATCGGCTGGCGGATCGGGTTGTCTCTTCGAGTCAAGGTCACGCGCACTGTCTCGACGACCCTTCCCTTGACGATCTGGTCGAGCGTTTGAGGCACGCCGATCTCGTGCTGGGAGGCGACACCGGACCGATCCACCTGGCGCATGCTCTCGGTGTCTCGGTGCTGAGCGTCATGGGCCCCACCGATCCCGAGCGCAATGGTCCATATGGAGCTCCGGAGAGGACGGTCTCGCAGAGGTTGCCTTGCAGCTTCTGTCACCGGCGGCTCGATTCGGTCAAGGCCTGCCTGCTCGAGATACCGCCGCACCTCGTCGCATCCAGGGCGGTAGAGCTTCTTAGGGAGAGCATGCGCAGCAGCTCGGGCACGCCCAGGCGTCGTGGGGAGGCCGGCCCGGCAGGCTCCCGCGAGGCGCAGGCTCGGCGAGCACCTTGGGATACCGGCCCGTAGCCGGGCCCCCGCGAGTGCTCTGCGTCTGCGGGGCGCGCCCAGCGATCCATTACACAGCACCTACGGAGACAAACCCGTATAATCAAAGGTCAATCCGTGGATCATGTCCGCAGTCGCAGGGAGACGCGCGACCGAGCTGGGCAGGGTACGAAGCTGGAGCAACATGGCCAACGTCAATCGAATCGGTGAGATGCTCGTCCAGGCCGGCAAGGTCAGCCAGGACGATTTAAACGAAGCCTTGGCCCTGCAACAGAGCGAAGGGGGGCGACTCGGAACCCACCTCGTCAAGAAGGGCTTTCTAGAGGACGAAGAGCTCGTCGAGTTTCTCTCCCAACGCTACGGGGTTCCGGCGATCAACCTCGGCGACATCGAGATCGACGAGTCGATCATCAAGATCATTCCTCCGGACGTAGCGCGCAAGTACACCATTCTGCCGGTTTCCAAAGCCGGAGCCAAGATCACCATCGCCATGGTCGATCCGACCAATGTCTTCGCGATGGACGACATCAAGTTCATGACCGGATATAACGTCGAACCCGTCGTGACCTCCGAGTCCGCGTTGCGCGACGCGATAGACCGTTACTACGGATCGACGCACTCCATCGAGCTCAAGAAGGTCATGGAGGATATTGCCGAACCCGACTCGGAAGATGTCGAGGTTCTGGATGATGAAGAGGACCTCGACCTCGCCGAACTCGAACAACAGTCGGAAGAGGCGCCGGTCGTTCGCCTGGTCAACATCATCATGACCGACGCCATCAAGCGAGGGGCCTCGGACATTCACATCGAACCCTACGAGAAGGAATATCGGGTCCGGTACCGCATCGACGGTCTGCTCTACGAGATGATGCGTCCGCCCCTCAAGCTCAAGGAGGCGATCACCAGCCGGATCAAGATCATGGCCAAGCTCGACATTGCCGAAAAGCGGCTGCCGCAGGATGGCCGGATCAAGATCAAGACCAAGGTCGGTAGCAAGGTCAAGGACCTGGATTTCCGCGTCTCGGTGCTGCCCGCGATTTTCGGCGAGAAGATTGTCATGCGTCTGCTCGACAAAGACAACCTCATGCTCGACATGACGCGGCTGGGCTTCGAGGAAGATTCTCTGCGCCGTTTCGAGCAAGCCATCTTTCGGCCCTATGGCATGGTGCTGGTGACCGGACCGACCGGTTCGGGAAAAACCAACACGCTCTACTCCGCCCTGCAGCGCATCAACACCCCGGAGGTCAACATCATGACCGCCGAGGATCCGGTCGAGTTCAACCTCTCCGGGATCAACCAGGTGCAGATGAAGGAGCAGATCGGGCTCAACTTCGCGGCGACCCTACGTTCCTTCCTGAGACAGGACCCGAACATCGTCCTCGTCGGTGAGATCCGCGACTTCGAAACCGCCGAGGTGGCGATCAAGGCAGCCATGACTGCCACCT
>JAOTZA010000078.1 GCA_029861655.1 Acidobacteriota bacterium
GAGACGGACATGCCAGGTTTAGCAACTGCGGAGAGGTACTTCTCGAAGAGCGAGGATCAGAAACGATTGCTCGATCGGCTGGCTCGGGTCGAAGGGCAACTCCGCGGCGTCCAGAGGATGATCCGGGAAGAAGCCGACTGCGAGCGGGTGGTGCAGCAACTCGCCGCGGCTCGTGGCGGCCTGCACCGGGCCTTCTGCGACTTGATCGCGTGCGCTTTCGAGGCGAAGCTCGATCTGGGGCCCGAGGCGCCACATCCTGTGCGTGAAAAGCTGTCGGATCTTTCGGAGCTGCTAAAAAAATACGCCTAGCGCTGCCGATCGGGGGCGCACGCGAGAAATTGTTTGGAGGACTCGATCAATGGAATCGACAGCAACCGTGGAAGAAGTATCGGAAGCCGCGACCGTTTGGTCTGCGGCTGAGCTCTACGAGCGTATTCAAAGCGAGGACGGGGTTTTCATCCTCGATGTCCGCGCCGAAGACGAATTCGAGGCGTGGAAGATCGAGGGGCGCCGTGACATCCCGACCCTCGGCATTCCCTACTACGAGATGCTGGAAGTCGATGAGCATGACGACGTGGTCGACACGTTTCAGGACTTCTTGTCCCAAGGCCACACCGATGGGCTTCCCAAGGACACACCTATCCTGGCGGTTTGTGCCAAGGGCGACACGTCGGAATACGTGGCCGAAGCTCTTCGCAGGCTTGGTTTCGATGCCTTCAACCTCGAGGGCGGCACCAAGGCGTGGGGAGATCACTACCATGTGGAGACCATCTCCGAGTCGTCCGAACGAGCGGTTGTCCAGATCTCGCGCCCGGCGCGCGGCTGTCTGAGCTATGTGGTTGCGAGCCAGGGGAAGGCGGTCGTCATCGACCCCTTGCGTCACGTCGATCACTACCTCGATCTGGCCCGTGAGAGTGGCTGGACCATCGAGCTGGTTCTCGACACCCACGGCCATGCCGATCACATCTCGGGTGGTCCCGCGCTCGCCGAGAAAACCGGCGCGGCGTACCACCTTCATCCCTATGATGGAATCCACCCGCTTGACGTTCTCCCGGCGACGATCTCGTATGAGTATGTGGCCGACGGCAAGGTATTCGTTTTCGGGAACTCCCGAATCGAGACTCTGCACATCCCCGGGCACACGCTCGGCAACGTCGCGTATCTGCTCGACGGCGACACCCTCTTTTCCGGCGACTCGATCTTTCTCGAGTCCATTGCGAGGCCCGACCTGGGAGGCCGAGGGGAGACCTGGGCGCCGCTTCACCACGCGTCGCTTCGACGTCTCCTCGCGCTGCCTGCCGAGACCGTGATCTTGCCCGGTCACTTTTCGCAGCTGGCGGAAGCTGCCAGCGACGGCCGGTTCGTGGGACGGCTTGGTGACCTGAAGGATGGCAATGAAGGACTGAGGATGGTGCAGGCGGGCAAAGAGGAATTTGTGACCTATATTCTTGCCAGCCTCCCTGAGTTCCCCGAGGAGTACGTGGACATCAAGCGGGTCAACGCGGGGCTCAAGGACGTGGGAGAGGAAGCGGCGTCCGAGCTCGAACTGGGAAAGAACATCTGCGCACTGGCTAGCAGCCCGCGATAGAAGTGCAGATGTGCTCCAGGCCAGGTTGCTCGCTCGCCCTCTGGTAAAGAAGGCGATTACCTATGGTGGTGAGGCACGCCAGCGCTTAGAATCCCCCGATCGATCACTTCATGGGTGCCGGCTCGGACCCATTCGGGATAGGAGGATTTCCTCGATGCGCAGATCTCTGCTTGCTCTTCCGATGCTTCTGGCGGCCGCCGTGCTCGGCCCCGCGTTTGCCGACACCGAGATCTCCGGCCAGGGTGCCGGTGGCGGGTACTACAAGATCGTCGTACCCGATAACTGGAACAACAAGCTGGTCATCTGGAACCACGGCTTCTCGCTCGATCCGGTCGGTCCGGTCGAGGACATGGGCCCGCTGATCGACATTCAGCTCGCTGAGGGATTCGCCGTGGCGGCCTCCAGCTATCGTCTCGCCGGTTGGGCTGTTTTTGATACAAGCGATGACCTCGAGGAGATGGTCGATGCGTTTATCGCTGATTCCGGAGCCCCCGACGAGATCTATCTGTACGGCGCCTCGCTGGGCGGTCTGGTCACCGCTGCGGCCATCGAGCAGGCGGATCTCGGCAATGTCGTCGGTGCGTTTCCGATCTGTGGAGCGCTGGCCGGCAGCCGCAACTGGGATGCTGGACTGGATTTTCGGCTGATCTACGATGTCTATTGCGGCAAGGGCGCGAGCAAGATTGCCGGCGGACCCTTTGGACTCGATCCGAGCACCGCGCCGACCGTGGAAGAGGTTGCCGCCGCGGTCAACGCCTGCACCGGGGTTCTGCAGCCTGAGGCGACCCGGACCAAGAAGCAGAAGAAGAACCTCAAGAAACTGCTCAAGGTGATGCAAATACCAGAGAGTTTCTTGACCACCGACATGGGCTTCTCAACCTTCGCTATGGCGGACCTGGTGTCCCATCCTGCCAAGCTCGGCGGCAAGCTCGCTGTCGGCAACGAGAACGTCGACTATGGCAACAAGAAGGTCAACAGGAAGATCCAGCGGGTCAAGCCCAAGAAAAAGAGCGCCAAGCAGCTGCGCAAGAACTACACACCCAATGGGAACGTCGGTGATGTCAAGATCATCTCGATGCACACCGACAAAGACGGTCTGGTGATCGTCGAGAACGAGAGTGAGTATGCCGAGGTCGTGCCGGCGGACCATCTGACGACGGCCATCGTTGTGGAAGCGGAGGCTACCCACTGCGTAGGGTTCACCCCCGCCGAGCTCACCGCCGGATGGATCGAGCTCCAGGCCTGGGTCAACACCGGCGAGCAGCCCGACGCCGAGAGACTTCAGGCCTCCTGCATCGCGCTCGAGCCGATCGCCGGCGGGCCCTGCCGGATCGACCCGGCGTTCGAGATTCCGGACATGGACGGCCGGATTCGACCGCGCTGACCGGTCTCCCGCTGGTGAGAAGGTCAGGCTAGCGTTCGACCCCGGTGAACAGGACCGCAACGGTTTCGCCGGCACCGATCACTCCGGCTTGTTGAAGTTCCAGCAGACCGGCAAGCCCGGCGGTGCCGGTGGGCTCGGCCCGGATCGGCGTGTGCTCCCGGCCCAGCCGGTAGGCCTCGGCAAGCCTCTCTTCGGAGACCACCAGCGGGATGCCCCCGGTCCTCAACATCCCCTCGGTGACCGCCAGCCAATCGTAGGTCTCGTCGTCGAGGATTCCGTAGGCGATGCTCGTTGGCGCGGTACCCCACGGCAGCATATGTAGCGATCGATTGGGAGCTGCATACTCCAGGGCCTCGCGTACCTTGGAAGCTGGTGTCTCATCGCGGATCTCGAGCGCTCGTCGATCATCGGTTGCAGGATCGAAGATCTCGCCGTCGCTCCCTTGCAAGTCGCGGGAGGACAAGGCCCGGCCGAGGATCCGTGCCGCCAGGGCGTCGTACGCTCGGCGCAGTGGGTAGGCGCTGCGAGTTTGGACCGTGTGGACCCGTGGCAGGTCCGCGATCAACCCGAGGTCTCGAGCGTCCCGCAGCCCCTCCATACAGGCTGTCGCCAGAGCGCCGCCTCCGACCTGGACCAGCAGATGGTCGACCTTCCGGTCGCGAGCCAGGAGGGTGCTGACCATCTCCCAAACCAGCGTGCAGCCCCCTTCGATTGCCAGCCCATTACGTTTGCCTTGGACGGTAAACGGCAGCGCACCGTGGGTCCACGCTTCGAGGAAGCGATGAAAACAGGGATCGCCCGGCGGGTCGCCGCGACGCCGTGGACAGGTTTCGAGGCGTGCTCCCAGCTCGACGAGGCGTGAGAGTACGTGAGGGTTGGCATCGGGTGGGACGAAAACATCGAGCGGCCGCGCCGCCGCGCGAGCAATTTCGGCGGCAGCCAATGCCGCATTACCGCAACTGGCGATGGCGAGGGGTGGCCCAGGGCCCTCCTGGAGGTCGAGCCGGCGTGAAATCTCGAGCCAGATCATGATGCCCATCAGATGCCGGGCCTTGTGGGAACCGGAGACGTTGCCGGTTTCGTCCTTGATCCAAAGCCTCTCCGTTTCGAGCCCGACGGCATGGGCCAACTTGGCAGCCGGTTCGAACGGCGTGACGTGGAAGCCACGGCCGTCGATGTTTTCAACCGCCTTGTCGAGCCGATCGAGGGTGCGACCGTAATCGCCGGGGGTCAAGCCTCCGGCGATCGACACCTCGTAGCTGTAGAGAAGCGCGTGGTAACGCCGAAAGGGGTTGGGTTCGGGATCGAGAAAGATCGCTCTGGCATCGCCCCAGAAAGCGAAGGCGTCGGCATCGAAGACGCGGCGCAGCGAGTGGTCCACATTGTCTTTCTCCTGGCCTCGTGGACAGCGAAATGGGCGGGGCTCGTCGAACGGCACCTGGTGTCCGCAGCCATGGCACACCAGCCGAGTGGCCGGTAGAGCCATCCGGGGCGTCCTCGGTTGTGCACTCCCGCGGTCAGTGGCCCCTGCGACCTCGCTGTCGTCAGGCATCGGTGCCGGTCTTGCGGTTGAACTCGCGGATCTGATCGTCCCAAGCGGGCAAGAAGTCTCGCAGGCCCCGCCAGAATGCCTGCTCCTTCCTGGCGATAAAGTCCCCGAGGGTGATGCCCTGCTGCTCCACCCAGGTGAAGTAGCCCAGGTTGAAAATGCGCTCGCGATCCATGGCGGACAGTTCGAGATGATGCTCAGTCGTCACATTCACGAGGTGCTGCTCGGCCGTTTCGACGGCTCGAGCCGGTGAGAAGCCACCGGGGAAGTCGCGCTCGAGGATCTTGTCAAGCTCGCTGGTGTAAAGCTCGGCGCCGTCGGTTGCGACGGTCATCAAGACGTCTCGTGAGCCGAGCTCCAGCTGCTTGGCGGTCTTGATGGCGGCCAGCATGTTGCAGATCGAGGAGAACCCGAACCGGCCGAGCTGGTCGACGATCGCTTCGGGAACCTCGAGCCTTTGGGTCAAGTAGTCACGACCCGTGTCGGTGTTGAACAACACGAACAACCGATCGGTCGAGCGGTCTGAGACCGCGGTCACGATGTCGGTGTTCATCACATTGTGGATCAGCGGTACGTGCTTGTCGCCGATTCCTTGGATGTTGTGCTCGCCGAACCCGTTGTAGAGGAGCGTGGGGCACTCGAGAGCCTCGACGGCGACGATACGCGAGCCGTATTCGTCCTTTAGGAAATCTCCGGCCGCGAGGGTGCCGGCCGAACCGGTGGCGGAAACAAATGCGGCAAGCTCGAGCGCAGGCTCGGCGCTACGCAGACTCGCAAACACGCTCGCGAGTGCTCTCCCGGTCAACTGATAGTGAGCTAGATAGTTCCCGAACTCGCTGAACTGGTTGAAGATGACGTTTTCCGGGTCGCGCGCCAGCTCGGCGCAACGATCGTAGATCTCCTTGACGTTGGACTCGGTGCCGGGCGTGCGGATGATGTCTGTGGGGTCGGTGACCCACTCGTTGAGCCAGTCGAATCGTTCGCGGCTCATGCCCGCCGGAAGTACCGCGACACCGCGACACCCCATGATCTTGGAGATCGCGACACCGCCTCGGCAGTAGTTCCCGGTCGAAGGCCAAACGGCCTTGTTTCGCCGTGGGTCGAAGCGTCCCGTGATCAGCCGGGGAGCCAGGCAACCATAGGTCGCCAGCACTTTGTGAGCATGGATCATCGGGAATCGATCCGCAGGCAAGACAACGATGGGTGCTTCGACACCGGTCAGCGCGCGCGGCAGAACGAGATGATCCGGAACTTCGAGGCGCTCGTTGGGCCCCGCGCCAATGTTCGAGTTATTCCAATGGACCCGGAAGAGGTTTGCTGGATGCGCCTCGTCGCGACCCACGCTCGCCAAGGCTTCGGTGACGGGTTCGGGGACGCGGGACGGGTCCGCCAGCTCGGCGAAGGTCGGCAGCCGGATCTCCGCCTTGCGAAAATGCTCGACGGTCGAAGCGTAGACTTTTCGATCGACTCTCTCTGTGTCGAGGCCAAGGTTCATTCGACTACTCCCGATCGCCGACCCTAATCTCGCGACCCCGGTCGCCTTCGCGCGGGTTTTGAGGGAGTAAGCGTTGATTCAGTGACCACCGACAGACCGTCGCTGTTGGGACCGAGTCGGATGGACGGCGCGCTCACGCTGATCCTCCCCGGCTACCTGTCGTCTACCAAACGTCCGTAGGTTACCAAGCTCTTTTGTGCATGTCGCCCCTTTTTTCGTACAGTTGGACCATGGGTGTCGTGGTTCGGAACGGACTGGTCGTTACGGCACAGGGCCGTTCACACCTGGATGTACGGTGCCGTGACGGTCGCATTGTGGAGGTGGGCAAAGACCTCGAGTCGTTGTCGATGGAAGAAGAGGTCGATGCGACGGGGCAGTTTGTCTTCCCGGGAGGTGTCGACCCCCATGTCCATATGGAACTGCCGGTAGCGGGAACGGTCTCGTCCGATGACTTCGAGACCGGAACCACCGCGGCCATCGCCGGAGGTACGACGACGGTCATCGACTTTGTCCACCCGGAGCGCGGCCAGGGTTTCCTCGAGGCGTTCGAAGAACGGCGACTGGAGGCGGCGAAATCCGTCACCGACTACGGACTGCACATGGCCGTCACCTGGTGGGGGGACGGCACCGGCGACGCCATGGCCCTTGCGGTGCGGGAGGGAATGCCCTCTTTCAAGGTGTATTTGGCGTACAAGGCGACAGTCGGGCTGGACGATGCGGATGTGATCCGTGTTCTCGCGACGGCCCGCGAGCTTGGAGCCCTGGTCATCGTACACGCCGAACACGGCGAGATGATCGAGCATCTGCGGGAACGGCTGGCCTCGGAGGGCAGGACAGCCCCAATCGAACACGCGTTGTCGAGGCCGCCCGAGCTCGAGGGCGAAGCCACCCACCGGGTGGCGACCCTGGCGGGAACTGCGGGAGCGTCGCTCTATGTCGTCCATGTCACTTGCCGGCAGTCGGTCGAGGCGATCCTGGCGGCGCAGCGGGCGGGTTGGGATGTGCACGGGGAGACCTGTCCCCAGTACCTGCTGCTCGACCAGACGGTTTACGAGGCCGACGGCTTCGAGGGAGCCGCGTATGTGATCGCGCCGCCCATCCGACCGAGCGAGCACCAGGAGGTTCTTTGGCAAGCGATAACAGACGGTACGCTCGAGCTCGTTGCCACCGACCACTGCCCGTTCAACATGAGCCAGAAGGCCCTCGGTATCGACGATTTTCGATTGATCCCCGGGGGAGCGGCCGGTGTCGAGCACCGGCTCTCACTGCTCTACACCCACGGCGTGGCGGCGGGGAGGTTCGAGCTCGAGCGCTTTGTGGACCTTGTGTCCACGCAGCCGGCGAAGCGCTTTGGGCTTTACCCCAGGAAGGGCTCGGTAACGGTGGGAGCTGACGCCGACCTCGTGGTCTGGGATGGCGAAGCAAGCGCCACGATTTCGGCCGCCACCGATCATCATCGTTGCGACCGCAGCATCTTCGAAGGATTCAGGGTCAGTGGCCGCCCCTCGGTCGTCGTCGCGGCTGGACAGGTGCGTCTGCGAGATGGCGAGTTGAGAGTCGAGCGTGGGAGCGGTCGTTATCTGCCCCGGGCGGTCGGAGCCGTCTGAGCGACCTCGCCACCAGCGTGCCCGAGACCGGTTAAGATCGACGAAACTCATGATGGATGTCGATCCAGTGCGGCCCGAAGTCCGGGCTCGGCCGCGAAGCGCGTCTCCCGGCGACCATACTCTGGCGCTTAGGCTGCGGAAATACACCAACAGGGCCGGCTATCTGCTGTTGACGCCGCTCATCTTGGCCGCCGCGGCCACCATGTTCTTGGTCGCAAGAACTTTTGATGAAGAGCGCTCGGCCTTGGTGGTCGTGGACGTTGCGGGTCGGCAGAGGATGCTCAACCAGGAGTATTTTCAACGGGTCCTTCAAACCGCGAGCGGCGTGCCGGCCGAGTACGAAGGGAGCCGGAAGACATTTCTCGACTCGCTCGAAGCCTTGGTCGATGGTGGTCAGGTGGTTTCTCACCAAGCGACCGGCGAGAGGTCCGTGGTGCCGCCGGCCCCGACCGAGCCGATCCGACGCCATCTCGAGATCCAGCGCGGGTTGATGGCGCGCCAGGCCGGCGCCGCCCAGGAGCTCCTGGAAACGGCGAGAGACGATCCCGCCTATCCCTTGCGGTTGCGCGAGGTCATCTCATTCAACCAGCGCCTTGGCGAGGATCTGGAAGAAACCATCAAACTCTACCGAGAGGTGAACGTCGCCCGTGCTGCTCGGGGTCTTCGCCTGGCCACCACCGGGGCAGGGCTGGCTCTTCTCCTTGGCCTGGGTTTGTTCCTGCAGACCCGCCGGGCAACTCGACTCAGCCGTCTGTATCTCGAGGAGGAGCGCGGCCGCGGTCGGGTCTCGAAGGAGCTCGAGGCGGTCGTCAACCATGCGGCGGACGGCATAATCACGATAGACGCAAGGGGTTTCATACGGACCGTCAATCCGGCGGCGGAGAAGCTTTTTGGCTACCGGGCGGAGGAGCTGATCCGTCGGAGTATCAAAGTCCTGATGCCGGAGAGATTCCAGCCGGCCTTTGACGAGGACTTGGAGAATCACCGGCGGACGGGCAGGGCCGAGATGATTGGCAGTGGTAGGGAGTTCGCCGGTTTGAAAAAGGATGAGTCGACCTTTCCGATGGATCTCTCGGTGGGCGAGATGAGACTCGGTGACGAGATCCTCTTTGTCGGGATGGTTCGCGATATCAGCGAGAAGAAGGAGGCCCGGCGGGCTCTCGCCGAGAGCCAAGAACGTTTCGACCTGGCGGTCCGCGGCTCGACCGATGGTCTGTGGGACTGGGACGTGACCACCAACACGGTGTGGTTTTCTCCGCGATTCAAGGAGATGCTCGGTTTTCCGGACGAGGAGTTTCCCCATGTCTTCGAGAGTTGGGAGGCGACGCTTCATCCGGAGGATCATGGACCGACCCTCGAGGCCGTGCAGGAGCATCTAGAGAAGAAAGTTCCCTACGACGTCGAGTATCGCTGTCGCACCAAGGCGGGCGAATACCGTTGGTTCCGCGCCCGGGGGGAGGCTCACTGGAACGACGCGGGAGAGCCGGTCAGAATGGCGGGCTCGATCGTCGATGTTACCGATCGCAAAGAGGATGCTAACGCCCTCGCTCAGAGGGCCCTGGAGGCGAGTCTCATCCACCGGGCGACTGCGATGGCGGCGGAGACGGATCATTTTTCGGAAGCGATGCAGCGATGTGTGGATCTGGTTTGTGAGATGACCGGCTGGCCCGTGGGGCACGCCTATCGGCCGGCCACCAAAGGACGGGAGCGGCTGGTGCCCTCCGGGATCTGGTTTCTGGCCGAGGGAGGCTCCTACGAGAAGTTCAAAGAGGTGACCGAGGCGACGGCTTTCGCTCGCGGTGAGGGGCTTCCGGGCCGCATCTGGGCCTCGGGGGATCCCGCCTGGATCGTCAACGTCCAGAAGGACGAGAACTTCCCCCGCGCTCGGCTGTGCGACGACCTGGGGGTCAAAGGCGCCTTTGGATTCCCCATCAACGTTCGGGGATCCACGGCGGCGATCCTCGAGTTCTTCGCCGAGGAGGAAATGGCGCCGGACACGACTCTTTTGGCGGTGATGCAGAGTGTCGGTGAGCAGGTCGGCCGTGTGATCGAGCGAAACCTGGCGGCGGCTGATCTGCTCCGCGCCAAACAAGAGGCCGACGAAGCCAACCGTGCCAAGAGCCAGTTCCTGGCCAACATGAGCCATGAGCTCCGCACGCCCCTCAACGCCGTGATCGGCTACAGCGAGTTGTTGCAGGAGGAAGCCGAGGAAGGGGGCCACGGGAATTGGGTCGGCGACCTCAAGAAGATCGAAACCGCCGGCCAGCAGCTTCTCGGGCTGATCAACGATGTACTCGACCTTTCCAAGGTCGAGGCTGGGCGTATGGTGCTACAGACGGATGTCATCGACATCCGAGCCATGGGCATGGAGCTCGGTGAGACGGTCAAACCACTCTTCGAGAAAAAAGGCAACACCCTCGAGATCCGGCACGGCGAAGGGTCGAAGACGTTTGGCGGTGACCTCACGCGGCTGAGGCAGATTCTGCTCAATTTGCTGTCCAATGCCAACAAGTTCACCGATCGGGGTGAGGTGCGGTTGGAAACCGGGACCGAAGACCGCGACGGCGAGCGATGGGTCATATTCCGGGTCACCGACACCGGTATCGGGATGACCGCCGAGGAACTCGGGAGGGTCTTCGAGCCGTTTGCCCAGGCGGACACCTCGACCACGCGAAAATACGGTGGCACCGGGTTGGGTCTGGCGATCAGCCGCCAGCTCTGTGAGGCGATGGGCGGAGCGATCGGTGTAGAGAGCGAGCCCGGCAAGGGAGCCAGCTTTACGCTTCGCCTGCCGGCGATCGCGACCAAAGCAGCCGAAGAACGGGTTTCCGCCCCGGTGGCGCCCGATCAGGTGGCAGCAAAGGATCTGGACACCATCGTGGTGATCGATGACGATCCGGCGATCCGTGACTTGCTCAGCCGCTTTTTGGGTCGCGAAGGATTTGACGTGCTGACCGCAGAGGGGGGGCGGGAAGGGATCGAGCTGGCCCGCAAGTCGCAGCCGCTGGCGATCACGCTCGATGTGATGATGCCGACGATGGATGGCTGGTCGGTTCTCATCGAGCTCAAGAAAGACCCGGTACTAGCCGAGATCCCGGTGATCATGCTCACCATTGTGGATGATCGAGGCTTGGGATTCTCGCTTGGCGCCGAGGAGTACCTGGTCAAACCTGTCGAGCGGGGTCGGCTTCTGGAGATCGTCGAGCGGTTTCGCGCCGCGCCCGAAGCGACCCGAACGGTGCTCGTCATCGAGGATGACGAGGAAGCACAGGCCATGGTACGCAGAAGTCTCGTCAAGGCGGGTTGGGGGGTCCAGGAGGCCGACAACGGCCATCAGGGGCTCGAGATGTTGGCCTCACGGAAGCCCGACCTCATCTTGCTCGATCTCATGATGCCCGAGATGGATGGGTTCCGGTTTCTCGAGGAGATTCAGGGAAACGCGGATTGGCGCTCCATCCCGGTCATCGTGTTGACCGCCAAGGAGCTGACCGAGGACGATCACGATCGGCTGAGCGGTGCGGTCGAAAAGATCTTGCAGAAGGGCGCCCACAGCCAGAAGGAACTGCTTTCCGAAGTGGCCCGCCAGCTTCGCCGATTCGCTCCAGGGGACGCCGCCGGCGATCTTGTGTGAGAGCATGAGCGATGGAGGGACGACCCGGTCGCTTGACGCGAGCCGAGAATCCGGAGGGTTGGCCCATGAAGCTTCTGCTGGTAGAGGACAATGAGATGAATCGGGACCTGCTCACCCGTCGGCTCGAGCGAAGGGGATTTGAGCTCGATGTGGCGTTCGACGGACGCGAGGCCCTGGACAAGGTACGAAGCGCACCTCCCGATCTGATCTTGATGGACATGAGCCTTCCAGAGATGGATGGTTGGGAAGCCACCCGGGCGCTCAAATCCGACGATGCGACGAGTGGAGTCCCCATCATCGCCCTGACGGCTCACGCCATGGAAGCGGACCGTGACCGAGCGCTCGAGGCGGGCTGCGACGAGTTCGAGACCAAGCCCGTCGAGCTGCCCCGGCTGCTCGACAAGATCAACAAGCTGCTGCCGGAGTAGCCTTCCGGCTGCTCCGTGATTGGGTATCGGGTTCGA
>JAOTZA010000372.1 GCA_029861655.1 Acidobacteriota bacterium
CTTTCATGTCAACCCGACCGGCCGGTTTGTCACCGGCGGGCCAAAAGGTGATTGCGGACTGACCGGTCGCAAGATCATCGTCGACACCTATGGCGGCGTCGGCAGCCATGGCGGAGGGGCCTTCTCGGGAAAGGACCCGACAAAGGTCGATCGCTCGGCCTGCTATATGGCTCGGCACATCGCCAAGAACCTCGTCGCGGCCCGCCTTGCCGATCGACTCTCGGTACAGCTTGCCTACGCGATCGGCGTCGCCGAGCCGGTTTCCGTGTATGTGGAAACGTTCGGCAGCTCAGAACTCGAGCCTGTCGAGTTGGCGCGATTGATCCGATCCGAGTTTCCCTTGACGCCCGCCGGAATCATCGAGTACCTCGATCTGCGCCGTCCGATCTACCGCCGCACCGCGGCTTATGGGCACTTCGGACGCGAATCCGAAGGTTTCCGCTGGGAAATGACCGATCGCGCCGACGAGATCCGCGCCGCCGCGGGTGCTGCCGGCGAGGTCTCGGCGACGGTTGCCGGTTGAGGGTTCGGTCGGGCTGCTAGTGAGGCGAGAAGCCCGGCGACTCGATGTCCACTTCCTGCCACGCCTTGCCGTACTTGATCACGTCGTGCTTGAGGAGGTCGAATTCCACCTGCCTCGGCCGCGGCCGGGCGTCGCGATAGACCGTGTCGCACTTGTAGCAGACAACCGACTCGGGTAGACGAAGATAGAAGATCAGGTCCACCAGGGCCAGGAGCAAAAGCGAGAGGCCGAAGGTCCAGGGGACCAGCGCCGCGCCCAGCGCCACCAGAGCACAACCCCAGGCGCGGTTGAAGTCGCGCTGGCGGTACAGATGCTCGCAACCGCACACGCCACATCGGGTGACACCCAGCGGCGGACCGGGCTCGATCACACCCGGGTCCACGGGACGAGAGTCGGCGCAGTTCGGGCAAACGACCCTTTCGACTTCAGCTTCGAGAGTCGAACGAAATGGTAGCCCGCAGGCTTTGCATTGAGTTCGAATCCGCAAGGCTACCCTGCCTTTCCCACCAGCTAGATCGGAACGCCGACTGACAGCGTCACATACAGGGCGGTGATTTCACCGATGAACGTTCCGACGACGAGAACATAAAGAATCCCTGTGGCCGACTGGTTGGATTTCCGGATCGCGCAGTTGAGAGACATCACGGCAAGCAGGAGTGGGATCGCCAAACCCCACAGTATCCGGAACCAAAAGAACATCCCCTGGCCGGCGAAGCCGGTCAGGATGCGTAGCGGGTGGGGATCCAGAAGATCGTTCACAGTCGAGGCGAAAATGAGGCTCGAACCGACGGTCAGGCCCCGCACGAGCACCAGGGCCAGTAGCACCCAACAGAACAACGTCAGATGCCGGAACGCAAGCCTGGGCGCCACCAGGTACCAGTGCCCAAGCAGCATGGTGATGAGAGACCAGCCCAGAAGCAGCGCCGAGGCAATGAGCGTCGCGACGAGAAGCAAAGTGCGGTGGGGGAGAGGGGCCACTTCGCGGATCAGAGCCACCCCTGCAAGAAGAAGAGCGCCGACCGATCCTGCCAGGCTCAAAGTGACCGCCCAGCGGCCGCCGCTCCAACGCCTCCTCCAGACAAAAGCATAGTAGAGAAACGCTCCGACAAATGCAGCGTGTAGGGAGATGGCCCCGGGGGTCACCGCGCCTTCGAAAGGCGCGAAGGGGTGAAGCCAGAACATCGTCACCGCAAGCCCCAGCAGTCCGAGGATGATCAAGGCGTTCATCTGAAAGTAACCTCGCCCCAGATCGCTCTCGCGAATCGAATAGAGGGTAGAGAGGCAACCCGCCGAGGTTGCAAGCAGAAAAAGAAAGAAAACACCCATCAGTTTCTCGTCAAGTTTCCACGCCCAGGAAACCATACAGTGCAAACAGAATGAACGCGATGGACGGACTCCACACGGCGACCGGCGGCGGCAGCGACCCGGTCTCGCCCAGCATGGTGGAAAAGGCGTAGGAAGCTAGAAAGACGATGCCGAGAATGATGCCAACGCCAACACCGTAGAGGGCTCCTCTCCGTCCCAGGCGGAAGGAATAGGGAAGCGCCACCAGGGCCATGACAAAACAGATGGCCGGAAACCCGATCTTTTTTGCGAGTGCCACCCTCAGCTTGGGGACACTCTGACCGCTGGATTCGATCTCTTCGATGTGTTCGCTGAGCTCCCGATAGGAGAGCGCTTCGGGTTGTCTGACCTCGGACTCGAAATAAGTCGGCGTCTCGGGGAAATAGCCGAGGACGGGTTTATCGTAGGGCTGGTAGTCGACGGTTTCTCGACCGTCAAACGTTCGGGTCCAGGATTCTTCGAAGAGCCACCCGTCGCCGACATAGGTTGCTTTGCGGGCAAAGAGCCGCTTGATCAGCCGGTCGTTCTCATCGAACTCAAAGACCTGAAGACGGTGAAGGGCTTGCTCATCGGGATCGTAGTGCAGGTAGTTATAGATATAGCGTCCCTGCCCGTAGAGCCAGTTGCGATCGGCGCGGCGAAACGAGCGAACGACCTTTCGACCCTGGATCTGGTCCAGTAACGCTGTCACTCTCTGGTTGGAGCTGGGAAGGACTTTGGTCTCGAGAAACCCGAGAAACCCAACAATTACCAACGAGGCCAGCAGCGCCGGCACGGCGAGCCGGTAGACGCTGATGCCCGAGGCCTTGGCCGCGATCACTTCGTTGTTTCGCGACAGAAGGCCGAAGACGGCGAGAGTGGTGATCAGCACAACGAGGGGCGCGAGATCGTAGGTATTCTGAAAGGAGACGTACTTGTAGTAATCGGTGATGACTTCAGCGGGAACGTCGTTCTTGACGAAGTCATCTGCTTTCTCGGTCAAGTCGGCGATCAGATAGACGGCCAGCGCCGAGAGAAGAATCAGGGCGAACGCGGCAAAAAACCGCTGAATCACGTAGCGGTCGAGTCGAGAGACGAGACGCCGGCGACGCGAGGGCAGCCGCAAGACGAGGTCTTTTGCGCCGCGTGTCGACGGGGGAGTCGCGGCGTCGAGGGCCGGTCGAACCCGGCGAACCCGCCGCAGCCCAAAATGTCTCCTGAGCCAGGGAACGATCCGCCAGCCTTTGGTTCGAATCCAACGATCG
>JAOTZA010000373.1 GCA_029861655.1 Acidobacteriota bacterium
TCGAGAGTGCCGTACCCTATTTGCTTGACGATCTCGGACCTCGGTACCTGCTCGAGAACGCGAAAATCAGAGCCTGCGCACCACAGAAAGAAGCGGGCGACACGGTTTTCTCGAGCGGAGCGGGCGGGGGCGGATCGGGGCATTCTCTTCTCCCTTTGTAGCCGGACGGTGACCATCTAACGATGCGATGTCGTGACAGGGGCATTCAAGACTGCTGCCGGATCGGGCCGCAGACGCTCAAATGCCTCTGTCTACAAGAGATATGGACGCAGCAGAGAGCCCTTTTGTTGCGCTTTCCACCCAAGAAAGTGCACGCCGAGCCCAAGCCCACGAAGGAGCGACCTATCCGCGCTCCACCTGTGGTGTCACTTTGGCAGCGACAACGGCCTCGACCGCTCGACGTCCAGGCCTTTCCGAACGAGCCTGCCAGCTACGCGAAAATCGACGTCAACTCGGAGGCGTTGTTCGCAGCGGCAAAGCTGAATCCCGCCCGGTAGAAGCTGCGACTTTCATCTGGCCCGGTGCGAAGCGTCCGGTGCAGCCTGCACCACATCACCCGGCCCTCGATCGTCGCGGTAGCTCCGTTGCGTTCGAAACGGAAGGTGAGCGTCGAACCGGTTCGTACCGGCTCGGTGGTTTCGATCCGAACCCCCGCTGTGTTCAGATCGAGAAGAACAAACTCGAGCTCGGCGGAGCTGGCTCGCACATCGAAAACCTTGAGCCGCCGCCGGCGACGCGTCTTCGACACAGGCCGCTGCGTGAGTCGCGAGGAGCTCGGTCCGGTGTGCGGAGCGCGCAGGTACATGGTGAGTTCTTCGGATCGAATTTCTAGCATTCCGACCCCCCCAGATCGTACCAGCCCGGCGTCACGGGCTCATTCCAGCCACTTTCCTAGAACGCTTATAGAAGATCACGCGACGCTGGAGAAGTCCATTTCGGGAATGCTTACGACCGAGAGGTCCGCCGGTCGCGTACCGATCGGCCGACGGGGCGCCGGCCGCTTCAGTACGGTGTGTCGCCGCCGTCGACATTGATCGCCTGCCCACGAATGATCTCTGCGCGCTCCGAGAGCAGGAAGGTGACGACCCGGCCGACTTCGATCGGCCGCACATGGCGCCCGAGCTGAGCCGGAAGCATCTCACCCTTGAGCGCGACCTCGTCGAGCCCGGCACTCTCCCCGACCCAATGCGCGACCTCGTCGAGCATCGGCGTGTCCACTCCGCCTGGGCAGACAGCGTTGACATTGATCCTGTGCTCCGCCCATTCGGCAGCGAGCGAGCGCGTTAGGCTGATGACCGCCGCCTTCGAAGCGTTGTAAGCCGCCATGTTGGGGTAGCCGACCTTGCCGGCGTTGGACGCGATGTTGACGATCGCTCCGCCTCCACGTGTTTTCATCGCTCCCGCGGCTTGCCGACAGCAAGAGTAGAGCGCCCGAGCGTTGACTTCAAATTGCGGCCCCCAGTCCGAGCCGTCCGAATCGAGCGCCGCTGTCATATGCAGAACGCCGGCGTTGTTGACCCAGCCATCGAGGCGACCGAAACGCTCGAGCACCCGCTCGACCACCTCCGCCACCGATGTCTCGGACGTCACGTTCATTGCAAACGCCAACGCGGATCCACCCAGATTCGTGACCAGTAGCGCGGTCGCCGTCGCGGCCTCCGTGTCGAGATCCGTGGCAATGACCCAGGCGCCCTCCTCGGCCGCGGCGCGCGCTACGCCACGACCGATGCCACGCCCTGCGCCCGTGACCAGAACCGTCTTCTCGAAGAGGAAACCAGGGTGGCTCATCGTGGTTCCTAGAACTTTCAGAAGATGGGACTCGAGAGCATTCCACCGTCTACCGTCAACGTAGCCCCAGTGATCCAACGCGACGCCGGCGCCGCGAAGAAAAGACAGGCGTCGGCAACATCGTGCGGTTGGCCGAGCCGTCCCAGGGGTACCGAGTTGAGCCAGCGCCGAACTCCGTCGGGCCAAGCCTCTTCGAGGCCTTCGGCCCAGATCAGACCCGGAGCGACCGAGTTCACTCGAATGTGGTGACGCCCCAGCTCTAGCGCCGCGGCCCGTGTGTGCATGATCACTCCGGCCTTCGCCGAGGTGTAGTGGGCGTGCAAATCGGCCGGGGCCTGGCCCTCGATCGAAGAAACGTTGACGACCGACCCTCCATCTGCCTGCTCGATCATCTGCCGTGCCGCCGCTTGCGTACACAGATGCACACTCTTGAGGTTGGCCGCCATCACCTCATCCCATTGATCCTCGGGCATCGCCACGAGCGGGCTCACGGGATAGGTGCCCGCGTTGTTGATCAAGATATCCAAGCGGTCGAAGGCCGCCACCATCTCCTCGATCAGACCCTTCACCTGCCCCTCCTGCGTGACGTCAGCCGAAAGCGCACACGCCCGCCCGCCCCCGCCACGGATCTCCTCGGCAACCCTCTCCGCCCCTTCCGCGCTCGACCGGTAGTGCACTCCGACCGCGGCTCCGGCTTCGGCAAGCCGCGTGGCGATCCCCGCCCCAATGCCTCGCCCGGCGCCTGTCACCAGGGCTATCTTGCCGGACAAGTCGAGGAGTCTCTGGAACGAAGGGCTCTTCATTCGGCTTCTCCTAAAGGCCCAGGATCCCGGCCTGGCCGTGAAAGAAGATGCCGGCCAGGCAGCCTGTCAGCAACGTCGCGAGCGTCGCCGCAGCCAGAGCACGGAGTGCAAGCCCGGCCAGATCCTCGAGCCGGTCTGGCGCCAGAGCTCCAAAACCACCCACCGCGATTCCCATCCCACCGACATGGGCGAAGCCGCACAGCGCGTACGAGAGAATGAGGATGGAACGCGGTGACAGCTCGCTCGCCAACCCGCCAAGCTCCTGATAGCTCACCACCTCCGTGAGTACCAGTCGTTGCCCCAGGAGCCGGCCGGTCTGGGCCAGATCGCCGACTTCGATTCCGAGGAGCCATGCAACGGGTACGAAGAGCCAGCCGAGTATCCCGGCGAGCGTCAGCGGCTCGCCGCTTTCGATGAAGAACCCGACGATCTTCGCCAGTAGGAGATCGATGACCCCCACCAGGCCCAGAACCGCTATCAAGATAGTCGTTATCCCG
>JAOTZA010000080.1 GCA_029861655.1 Acidobacteriota bacterium
GGCCGGGTGGCGTTGGGTCCCTGATTGCCGCTACGAACCCCTTCCAGAAAATTGTGGCGAATTCTCTCCTGAGACCATTCGACAAACTCGAACCCGCCGCTCCCCGTTGTGTGGCCACCGATGTTGACCAACTTTTCGCTGGGCACCGTGTGGCAGGAGAAACAATTGGCCACCACCGGGTAGAGATCCGAGGGCCGCCGCATTCCCGCCCGCCGGCTCCGATCGATACGCTTCTGGCGTGCCTCGGCCGTTTCGTTCCGGTAGTTCCCTGCCGCTCCATAGTCGTTGTGCACATCGATCCAGTCCGCACCCGCGCCGTGGCACGACTCACACGACACACCGGAAACGACCCGGATCCGACCATCGTCGACAACCGGTGTGTAGTGGCAGCTAAAGCACAGGCTGTCGCGCTTGATCAGCCGGAAGCCCATCTTTTTGGCGATCGTCTCGGCTTGCTCTTTGCGATGGAGGGTCTTGAACCCGGTCGCGTGAGGGGTCTTTTTCCACACGTCGAATTCCGCGATGTGGCACTCACCGCAGGCTTCGGCGGTCATGATCTTGTCCGGATAAACCCGCGAGTGCTCGAGAAAGGGGAGATCGCGCGTTCCTTGGCCATACGCCGGAAACGTCGCCAGTAGGAACGTCGCGAAAAGCGACGCGGCCGGCAGCCTGAACTCAAAACTTGAAGGTAACTTCGAAGCGTCCTCCAAAGCGGCTGTCGTCGCCGCCCGCGGCGCTCTCGACGCGGGCCCCAAAGCCGCTCACTCCCAGGACCACCCGCCGCCCGGCGGCAGCCTGGTAGCGAATCGTCACCGCAGCCGAATCGTCCACGCCGCCGGCGAGCCCCGTCCGAACACCCAACTCGGTGAGCATCTGGCGACGGTTCTGGGGCCCGATGAATTTCTGGTAGCCGACCGCTCCACCGGCCACGTCTCTGGCGCGGCTCGACAGCGGGGCGCCAAAGCTCCCCAGCCCCACGGCGGCAAAGTTGATCCCAGCCCGCCCCAACGGCCCGCCCGTCGCCGGACCGCGAGCAGCAGAGGAGAACTCGTCCAGCGCGGCAAAGGTGGTGAAATAGAAGAGGTCGTGCGTGTAGTGCGGTGTCCAGGACACTTCGCTGAAAAGCAGTACACCATCCGTGCTGAAAGCGGTCTCCTGATCGAGAGCGCTCGAGGCGAGCAACCGGAACGACGTGTTGATCTTGCCCAGCCGTTGCACCGCGCTGACTCCCACGGCTGCCAGATCTCCGGTCAGATCGGATCCCGTGACGTAGGCCAGATCCACATCGACCGTCGAAGCTCGAAAATCCGTCGATGTCAGTAGACCAAAGAGCTCCGCTTCGTCGTCCTCGACATTCGAACGATGCACGTTCTCCGCTCCGACATAGAGCGTCGCTCTGAAGTTCGATGTGTTCTTGGGTAGAAGCGTGTTTCGCGTGATCCCGATTCCGTCGATCGAATCATCGATCAGCATGCCTTCCTGGAACAGAAGCGGCTGACGACCAACGGCGAACCCATAGTCCTTACGACCAAAGTCCTCTTTGTCGAGCTTGGGAAAGATCTCGCCGAAGTCGCCTTCGAAGTAGAGGCTCTGGATGTCCGCATTGAGCTCCTCCCGAAACCGATCACGGTCGCCAAAGAGAGCCTCGAAGGCAGGGTCCCCGGGGTCGGGCTCGAGGATATAACTCGTAAACCGCCCGTCGCGGTCAAAGTTGCGAAAACCGATGACCAGCCGCTCGGTGCCCGAGAGCTGTAAGTTGGCGAACAGGTCGAGGCGCGCCGCCACTTCGCTAAACCGAGTGTCGCCCCCATCGAATGTTTGCACCGCGGTGCGCAACGTGCCAAAAAGGATCAACGTGGGCTGCCAGACCGCGCCGGTCGGCAACACGAAACCGGGCTTGATGTTGCCTGTCCCGAGGTAGGGATTTCCGATCTCGACAAGTAACTTGGGGCGCTCCGGAAAGCCCTCGAGCTGAAGCGGGATGCACTCGTCGGTCAAACGGCTGGTATGACGCGGATCGTCAGCCTTCTCCGCGCCCTCGGTCGAGCCGGCGCTGACCGAATCTTCGGCCGAGGCGGGCTGGGCCGTCCAGGGCAACGCCAGCAGAAGGCAACCGAACAGGAGGTTCCGCTTCATCGCGCCATCACCTTGGAGTGCGCGGTCGCGATTTCGTACTTCCGATCCCACACCACGAGATGGCCATCCACGACGCGCTCGGCGACCTCACGCGCGCTCATCCCATAGTCGAATCCGATGTCCTTGATCTCGTGAATCAGATTGACCGGCACCATCCCCGCGATCAGCCGGACTCGCGCCGTGTAGGGTCCGTCGCCGGTCAGCGCCGACGGCTCGACCCGATAGCGCGCCCAGCGCCGGCCCAACGGCTCGATGTTCTGCTTGTGTTTGCGCGCGCCCCGTGGACGACCGGTGAGAATCGTCGACGATGTGGACGGCCTCAAGAACGGCAACGGATCCAGTGAGTAGTTGACCGCCAGAACCTGCTCGCGCTCACCGCCGCGCACCATCCGGGTGACAAAGCGTGACTGCAGGCTGAAGAGATACTTGTCGAGCGGTATTTCGCCATTGTGAACATAGAGCGAATGGTTGTCTCGCACATCGCCGTTAGGATCGAGATCGCCCGATCGGAAAACGACATCGCCGTGACGATCCGTGACGGTGACCTCTAGAAACACCAGCCGCTCGGCATCGAACCCCGTCGGCACACCGTGGCCGTCCGTGCCGCTCTTGACCTCGACGCGAAAGCGCAGGCCTTTCTTCTCGTTTGCCTCGTCGATCAGCACCTCGCCCAAGCGGTAACCGGCTCTCAAGACCTGGAGACGCGCGGCATCGGCTTCGCGTAAGAGTTCCAGGTTCTCCTCGATGACGTCGCGAGCGTCATAGCGGTCGTCGGCCGAACGCCAGTGGTCGGGGAACTCGTAGTCCTCGGGAAGATCGACTTCGAACTCGTCGGTTCCCCAACCACCCTCGTGGTCGAACGTCAGCCACTGCCGGATGGTCGCCATCTCGGAGGCCTTGGTGTTGTGCGGAAAGATCCCCGGGTGGACGATCGAATAGTCGGGCCCGATGAACATGTGACCGGTGAGCTTGCGGCTCCGCGTCGATCTGCGGCCGACCGTTGCTGCCGGCCCCTCGGCGTATCCGGAATCGACACCGGGTTCGATGCCCATATGGCAGTCCTGGCAGGAGACACCGTTGCGCGCCGCCGGTGAGGTCTTGAACTCGCTGAAAGCTTCCTCTAGCCGGAACCCGTTGACCAGGTTGACGTCATGGCAGGTGGCGCAAAACCCGGAAGTCGTGAGCTGGAAGAACTGCTCGGCGCGGCCGTGGATGGCGCGGCCGGCCTTGCCGCGCTCCGGGTTGACGCGGAAGTCGCTCGACGCGATCACTCGCTCGACTTCTTTGTTGCCTGACGGGCCGAAGACCGGCTCGAACAGGTCGCCTTCGACGATCGCCAGCCTGCCGCTCAGCTTGCCGTAGGCCTTGTTGAGCCGATGACAGACGATGCAAGTCACGCCTTCGCGCGACGTCGGATGCCGGTCCATGTTGCTCATGAACTCCGGCTCCTCGAGATTCATCCCAACCGGGGTGTGGCACCGGATACAGAAATCTCCATTGGTGCCGTTGGTGAGCTTGAGCAGCGCACCATTGAAGGCGTTGAAAACCGGACTCATCTGAGCATAGGCGTGTGGCGATACCGACCACTCCCGGTAGTGGTTCGGGTGACAGGTAGCGCAGGTCGTGGCCGACGGGAAACGGTTCTCGAGAAAGAGCTTCTCGTGCTCCTCGTCGGCGCTCGCAGGCGCTGATTCCTCGAGGTTCACATCCTGCGATCCGGCAGGAAGCGCCAACAGCGCCGCCATCGCCAGAAAGACAAGAAGTACCGGTCTTCGATCCATCAACCCGTCCCTCCTCCCGGTAACCGCATGAGGAGCGGTGGCCCCCCCTCAACAGGGCTTCACGGTAACGTAATCTTTAACATGGTTGGTTGGAGCCAGTCAACTCAACAGAGGGCGCCTCGCCGTCGTGACCGGCTCAGCGCTTCTTCTTGGGCAGATAGAGATCGGTAATGGTGCCTTCGAAGATCTCACCGGCGAAAGAGAGGGTCTCGGAAAGAGTCGGGTGGGGGTGGATGGTCAGAGCGAGGTCTCCGGCTTCGGCATCCATTTCTATGGCGAGGACCAGTTCGGCGATCAAGTCACCAGCACCGGGCCCGACAATGCCGCCGCCCAGAATGCGCCCCGTTCCCGGCTCGCAGAGGATCTTGGTCAAACCGTCCGTTCGCCCCATCCCGACCGCGCGTCCGCTGGCCGACCAGGGAAAGGAGCTTTTCTCATACGCGACACTCCGGTGCTCGGCTTCGGTCTCGGTCAGACCCACCCAGGCGATCTCGGGATCCGTGTAGGCCACGGATGGGATCACCCTTGCATCGAATGCGCTCTTGTGACCCGCAGCGACTTCGGCCGCCACTTTGCCTTCGTGGCTGGCCTTGTGCGCCAGCATCGGCTCGCCGACCAGATCTCCGATGGCAAAGATGTGTTCCACGTTGGTGCGCATCTGTCGATCGACCTGGACAAACCCTCTTTCATCGACCTTCAGACCCGCCGCCTCTGCATTCAGCCTGTCTCCGTTCGGCCTCCGGCCGACCGCCACCAGCACACGGTCGAATTCGGCCGACTCGGGTGCCTTGGCCCCCTCGAGCTTCGCTACCAGAGCCGCATCACCGAGGTCGATCGAGGTCACCTTGGTCTCGAGATGGATCTCGGCCCGGAGCGTCTTCTTCAGCCGGCGTTCGAGCGGCCGCACCAGATCGCGGTCGCAACCGGGAATCAGTCCGTCGAGAAGCTCGACGATGGTGATTCTCGAGCCCAGAGCGCCGTAGACCATTGCCATCTCCAGACCGACAATGCCACCGCCCACGAGAAGCAGACGTTCGGGAATATCGACCAGCTCGAGCGTTCCGGTCGAATCCATGACCCGCGGGTCTTCGTACGGTATCCCCGGAATCTCGACCACACGGGAGCCGACGGCGAGGATGGCCGTTTCAAACGAGATCCTGGTCTCTCCGCCACCAGCCTCAACCAGGAGGCTATGCGCGCCGGTCAAGCGACCCACACCCTGGACCACTTCGACTTTCCGTTTGCCGGCCATCATCTTCAGGCCCTTGGTCAGCCGTTCGACAACACCGTCCTTCCACATACGAAGTTGTTCGAGACCGATCTTCGGTGCCCCGAAATAAACCCCGTGCTCTTCGGCGTCACGAGCTTCCGCGATCACCCGCGCGATATGAAGAAGCGCCTTGGACGGGATGCAACCGACGTTGAGACACACGCCGCCCAGAACCGAATAACGCTCCACCAAAACGACTTTCTTTCCCAGGTCGGCGGCACGGAAGGCGGCGGTGTAGCCACCGACCCCGGCTCCGAGAACGACGACCTCGGCCTGAAGGTTGGAGTTGCCAAGATCCTGTGGGGGCGTCCTCCCCGCTGACTGTCGCCCGCTATCCAGCCCGGAATGTTCGGTTACCTCATCTTGGGCGGGGGCACGCCTCGCCCCGACAACGTCCATGCCGGCGCCACTGGGAGCAGCAGAGGCGGCAGAGGTCTCGGCCTTCTTCTCGCTCGCTTCGCGTGATTCCACCTCGAGATCCAGAATCAGGTCTCCTTCGCCCACCGTGTCACCCACCTTCATCCGGATCTCGCGGACAACCCCCGCCCGAGGCGATGGAACATCCATCGACGCCTTCTCGCTCTCGAGGGTGATGAGACCGTCGTCGCGAGCAATCCGGTCACCTTCCGCGACGAGAACCTCGACGACCTCGACTTTTTCGTCGGTCCCGATGTCGGGGATGGTGACTTTCAGAGGGTCAGACACGCGGCAAAACCTCGCTTTCGGAAGACGGCCGACGGAAGCGCCTGCCGCTTCGACCGACTCAATCTCACAGTACGAGCCTTCGGATGTCGGTCAGCACCTGACTCAGATAGGTCGTGAAACGCACCGCCATCGCACCATCGACGACGCGATGGTCGTAGGAAAGCGACAGGGGCAGGACGAGCCGCGGCACAAACTCGCCGTCGATCCAAACCGGCCTTCTCTGTGACCGCGATACACCCAGGATGGCGACTTCGGGAACATTGATGATCGGGGTGAAGAAAGTGCCTCCGATCCCGCCGAGACTCGAGATCGTAAAACTGCCGCCACGCAACTGGTCCGGGCGGAGCCTGCGGGCACGGGCTTGTTTGCTCACTTCGCCCAGCTCTCGCGCCAGCTCGAAGACCCCCTTCTTGTCGACATCACGAAAGACCGGAACGATCAGACCGTCCTCGGTGTCCACCGCGATTCCCAGGTGGTAGTAGTTCTTGAGCACCACGGCATCGCCGTCTTTGTCGAGCGAAGAATTGAGTCGCGGAAACTCACGGAGCGCCGCGACCACCGCCTTCATGATGAAAGCCAGCGGCGTCAGGCTGAACCCTTCGCTCTTTGCCCGTTCTTTATGCGCTTGCCGAAACGCTTCGAGATCGGTGATGTCCGCTTCGTCGTGCTGGGTGACATGCGGAGCGTGAAGCCAGCTGCGCTGAAGGTTCGGACCGGAGATCTTCTGCACCCGCGAGAGCGGCTGACGTTCGATCTCGCCAAAGCGTGAGAAGTCAACCGGCGGTAGCTCGGGCAAAGCAAAGACGCCTGATGACGACGGCTGCTGAAGGGTTTTCTTGACCCATGCTTGGACGTCTTCCGCGAGCACTCGTCGCTTGCGGCCGCTCCCACGCACTTGACGCAGATCGACACCCAGTCCTCGAGCCAAACGCCGAATCGCTGGGCTGGCGTAGATATTGGAGAAGTCCGCGGCAGCGGAAGCGGTGACCGAGTGGGGCGGTGCGGCAACCGCCGGCGAAGGCTCGACGCGCGCAGCCCCGGATGGCTCCGCCTCCTTTGAAACAGACCGCTTCTCGACTACCGTGACATCCGGAGCCGGCGGTGGTTTCGCGGGTGCCTCGGGTGTCTTCGCCACCTCCGGCGTCTCCTCCGTGGTCTCCTCGTCCACCTCCAGGGTCAGGATGAGGTCACCTTCCTGAACGGCGTCACCCGCCTTGACCTTGACGTCACGAACGACCCCCGTTTGCGGCGATGGAACATCCATGGTCGCCTTGTCGCTTTCGAGCGTAATCAACGAGTCATCTTTCGCCACCGTGTCGCCGGTGGCGACGAGAACCTCGACAACATCCACCTCGTCGAGGTCGCCGATGTCGGGAACGAGAATCGGGCTCAGACGGTCCACGGGTCGGGCCTCTCGGTGGCTATTTCATACTTGTCGATGGCTTCCCCGACCTTGTCGGTACCGATCACTCCATCGTCCGCTAGAGCCTTGAGGGCCGCAACCACCACGTGGCGGCGATCGATCTCGAAGAACGAGCGGAGTTGCTCACGACTGTCGCTGCGACCGAAACCGTCGGTGCCGAGCACCGTATAGCGACGGCCGATAAGGGGTCGGATCTGGTCGGGAACCGCGCGGACCCAGTCGCTGGCGGCCACTACCGCGCCACTGCGTTCGCCAAGGCATTGCTCGACATAGGTGGTGCGGGGCGGACTCCCGGGATGGAGTCGATTCCAACGTTCGACCGACTGGCCGTCGCGGGCGAGCTCGGTAAAGCTCGGAACGCTCCAAATGTCGGACGTAATTCCAAAGTCGTTCTTCAAAAGATCTGCGGCTGCAATCACCTCTCGCAGGATCGTCCCGCTTCCCAACAATTGGACATGCGCGCCTTGGGCGTCGGCCGATTCGCCCTGCAACAGGTACATGCCCTTGCGTATGCCCTCCTCCGCTCCCGCGGGCATTGGCCCATGTCTGTAGTTCTCGTTGTGGACGGTGATGTAGTAGAAGATATCCTCGTCTTCCCCATACATCCGTCGCAGGCCGTCCTGGACGATCACCGCCAACTCGTAGCTGAACGCCGGGTCGTACGAGACACAGTTGGGGAGCGCCGAAGCCAGCAGATGGCTGTGGCCGTCCTGGTGTTGAAGGCCCTCGCCATTGAGCGTCGTGCGTCCCGATGTCGCCCCCATCAAAAAGCCGTGGGCGCGAATGTCCCCCGCCAACCAGATCAGGTCCCCCACCCGTTGGAACCCGAACATCGAATAGAAGATAAAGAACGGGATCATGTGGAGACCGTGGTTGGCGTAGGCAGTGCCGGCGGCGAGCCAGGAGGAGAGCGCCCCGGCCTCGGAGATGCCCTCCTGAAGAATCTGGCCGTGGACTTCCTCTCGGTAGTAGGCGAGCTGGTCCGAGTCCTCGGGGGTGTAGAGCTGCCCCGCCGGCGAGTAGATCCCCACCTGACGGAACATCCCTTCCATCCCAAAGGTGCGGGCTTCGTCGGCCACGATCGGAACGACCCGGTCCTTGATCGCCTTGTCTCGGCTGAGAGTCATCAGGAGACGAACAAAGACCATCGTGGTCGAGAGCTCGCGGTCGCCCGAGCCTTCGAGGAGTGCGCTGAACGCCGAGAGATCCGGCACTTCGAGTGGCTCGGCCCGCACGTCTCTCGCGGGTAGGTAGCCACCCAGCGCTTCGCGCCGCTCGCGGACATAGCGCACCGCCGCGGAGTCCTCGTCGGGACGGTAAAAAGGCAATTCGTCGATCTGTTCATCCGTCACAGGGATGTTGAAGCGGTCCCTAAAATGGCGCAGCGCTTCCTCACCGAGCTTTTTTTGTTGGTGTGTGATGTTTTGGCCTTCGCCGGCTTCGCCCATGCCGTAGCCCTTGACCGTCTTGGCGAGGATGACAGTGGGCTGGCCGGTGTGCTCGACCGCCGCCGCAAAGGCGGCGTAGACCTTGGCCGGGTCGTGGCCGCCGCGCTTGAGACGCCATAGATCTTCGTCCGACATGTCGGCGACCATTTCCGCGACCTCGGGGTACTTGCCAAAGAAGTGCTCGCGTACGAACGCTCCGTCGCCCGAGAGGTACGCCTGGTACTCGCCATCCACGACCTCTTCCATCCGCCGTCTGAGCAGACCCGTGGTGTCACGAACCAGAAGAGGATCCCAGTTGGAGCCCCACACCACCTTGATCACGTTCCAGCCGGCGCCACGAAAAACCGCTTCGAGCTCCTGGATGACTTTGCCGTTCCCGCGCACTGGTCCGTCGAGACGCTGCAGGTTGCAGTTGATGACAAAAATCAGGTTGTCGAGCTTCTCGCGCGACCCGAGGGAGATGGCGCCGAGCGACTCCGGCTCGTCCATTTCCCCGTCCCCCAGAAACGCCCAGACCTTGCGCTCGGAGGTGTCGAGGAGGCCACGGTTGTTGAGATACTTCATGAACCGCGCCTGGTAGATCGCCGTGATCGAAGCCAGCCCCATCGAGACAGTGGGGAACTGCCAGAACCCCGGCATCAACCAAGGGTGGGGGTAGGACGAGAGGCCTTGTCCGTCGACCTCCTCGCGAAAGTTCGACAACTGCTGTTCGCTGATGCGGCCCTCTAGAAAAGCCCGAGCGTAGATCCCCGGCGAACTGTGACCCTGGAACATGACCAGATCGCCACCGTGGTCCTCGCTCGGGGCGTGGAAGAAGTGGTTGAATCCGATCTCGAAGAGATTGGCCGCCGACTGGTAGCTCGCGATGTGGCCACCGAGAGCGCTCCCCTTCTTGTTGGCTCGCACCACCATGGCCATGGCGTTCCAGCGGATGATCGACTTGATCCGTCTCTCGAGTGCCGGGTCCCCCGGGCGCTTCTTCTCGAGATGCGGCGGGATGGTATTGGCATAAGCGGTGGTGGCGTTATAGGGAAGATACGCTCCCGAGCGGCGCGCCTTGTCGACCAGAGACTCGATCAAGAAATGGGCCCTTTCGGGACCGTCCCGTTCAATGACGGCGCCCAGAGCGTCCTTCCATTCCCGGGTCTCTTCGGCGTCGATATCGCGCCGGGGATCACTGTTCACCTTCATCGGCTCACCTCGTGTCAAAAATAACCGAACATCCGCTCTTTTTTAGCTTGCCAAGGCCCATCCTAACAGGCCGATCGGCTCGGCAGGCGGTCAGATAGAGAAGCGGCGAAGGCGAATCCGGGACGACCCCTCCCTCACCTCGACCCAGGCGAGATAGAGAACGTCTCCCAATCGCTCGAGCCGGGGGACTCCCGATGAGCGGCCCGCCGCGGTTACGGCCACGGTCTGATCCTCGCCGAGCGGCCCTTCGGGGCCGAATCTCCGGAGCCGGACACGCGCCCCGGCTCCGCCCGCTTTCCCCTCAGAAGCGTCACCGGAAGGGTCCTCGGCAAGACTGAGCCAGCTCACCCAAGCCGAGCCGTCGTCATCCAGCACGACATCGACCCGGCCCATGGAATCGTCACCAGCCACCAAGAGGGGTGGGGCAAAGGTGGCGGCGCTATCGACGGAAAAAGCGAGGCGGACCGTGGGCCGATCCCCGCCGGCCGTGAACCAGGCGACAGTGGCTCTTTCTCCATCGACGGCGATCTCCGGACCGTTGACCGGACACCCCTCTATACGCCAACCGTCCGCCGAGACCGGTTCTGGCGATGCCCAACCCTCCCGGGTCCGCCGAACCAGAGAAATGTCTCGGATTTCCTCCTTGCTGCGGTCCCGGTAGACCACAACCGGTCCCGCCGCGGTGACGGCGGCATCCGTCGAGCAGCAGTCACAAATCCGTCGATCGAGGACCTCGGCCGGGCCCACTTGGCTCCCGACCAGGGCCGTCCGCAAACTCATCGGCCCGCCCTCGACCGTCGCCCGGCCATCGAGCCAGAACGCCCTCGCGGCGCCCTGCTCCCGAACAAAAGACACAAAACCATGTTCGGTCGGTGTGTCGTCGTCGTTGAGGCGACCGAACGGCTGCCAGCTGGCACCGCCGTCGTCCGAGCGCGCCAGAAAGATCGAATACGCGTAGGTGTCGGCTGCCGTTTTTGCCAACCAATGAGCCATCAGCGCTCCCTCGCCCAGGTCTACGACCTCGGGAAAGTCCGCCCAGTTGGCGAAGAAGTCGTCCCCTTCGGAGATCGTGACGGGGGTGCTCCAACGATCTCCGCTGAGCCGCGAGAACCGCAGACGATGGCCCTCGGAAACCGGCTCGATCCAGCTCGCGACCAGTTCACCACCGGCGATTGCCAGGTTTGGACCCAGCGAGCCTACGGCCGCCGGTGGGTCGAGCGAACCCGCGCCACCGGCCAAAGCCGGCTCGAAGTCAACTCCTGATGGACGCCGACCGCAGCCACCAGCTGCCAAAACGGCCGCGGCAAAAACCGCGACAGCGGCCCGGCGGCGGCTCAACTTCCCGCTTGGATCACGCCACAGGCCAGCCGCGCTCCCGCCGCTCCCGTGGGCTGCGAGACCAGATCATCTTCCCCCGCATGAAGAATGACACCCTTGCCGATCACCGAGTTGGCGCCTTCTCCCAGTGTGACGATATCCGACGAGAGCTCCAGATGGCCCTGGCCGGCCTCGCCAATCTCGATGTTTCCGAGATCGCCTGCGTGGCGCTCCAGATCGGCCGGGCCGCCAT
>JAOTZA010000374.1 GCA_029861655.1 Acidobacteriota bacterium
GCGCAACGAGCGCCTCGAGGCACAGGCCGCGCGCCAGCGCCGAGAGCGCGACCTGAGTCAGGCCGTGGTCGCCGACTCGCCCGAATTCCGCGAGGTCATACGAATCGTCGAGGAGGTCGGCCGCTCGGAGGTCAACACCATCCTCATACAGGGAGAGAGCGGCACGGGAAAGAACGTTCTGGCGCGTCACGTCCACTCGGTGTCGGCAAGACGGAGAAAGCCGATCATCGAGGTGAGCTGCGCCTCCATCCCCGACACCTTGTTGGATAGCGAGATTCTCGGTCATGAGCGCGGCGCCTTTACCGATGCCAAGGCAACTCGCCGCGGGGCTTTCGAGCTTGCCGACGGCGGCACGGTGGTCCTGGACGAGGTGGGTGAACTCAAGCTCGAGCTTCAGGCCAAGCTGCTGCAAGTGCTCGAGGAGCGTCGTCTTCGCCGAATTGGAGGAAGCCGGGAGATCGACGTGGACGTGCGGGTTATCGCTCTCACAAACCGCGACCTCCCAAAGATGACCCGGAGCGGCGAATTTCGGCAAGACCTCTTCTACCGTCTCAACGTCTTTCCGATCACGGTGCCGCCGCTGCGCGATCACGCGGCGGATATCTTGCCACTGGCCCGGCACTTCCTGGATCTACTCGGACCGCGACTCGGGCGGACCTTCGAGAGCCTCAGTCGCAAAGCCGAGAACCTCCTTCTGGGCTACTCATGGCCGGGCAACATCCGCGAGCTCCGCAACGTTCTCGAGCGTGCCATGGTCCTCGACCGGGGTCCCTGTCTCGAAGCGTCTTTCCTCATCCTCGATCAGCTGGGCGTGGGCGCGCCGGATGATGATCCGGGGACCGAGGCCTTACCGGCGATCGCCCCACTCGAGGAAGTGGAGCGTCGGATGGTGCGTCGAGCCATGAGTACGACGGGAAATAATCAGACGCGAGCGGCGGAGCTGCTCGGAATAAGTCGCGACCAGCTCCGCTACCGGCTCAAGAAGCTCGGCAGCGAGCCCGACTGAGGAGCCCAACGCCGGCCGATGGAACACCAATTGCATCTCCTGGAAAGCTCAAGGGGATGGAGTGCGCCTTCTAGTCGTCGATGGCAGCGAGATTCTCGCGCGAACAGTCAAGCGGTTGGCTCCGCCCGGAATCGAAGTCCACACGCTTTCGAGCTTCCGTGAGGCGATGGACTCGCTGCTCGAAGACGCGCCCCAAGCGCTGGTCGTCAACATCACCCACGCCGACTTGCCGTGGCGGGATCTCCAGCTGCGGTGCCGAGACCACAGCCCGCCGATACCTGTCCTGTTCGAGTCCTCCTTCTACGAGGACCCGGCCGCGGCGGGTCTCGACGATCTCGGGCCTCGGAGCGTTTTCCTCGCCAAGCCCTATCGGCTGTCGGATCTGCGCCGCGAGATCCGTCATTTGACGAGACAGGCTCGGCTGAATCTGCGTCGAACCGCGAAATCGGAAGACGCGCGGCCCGACGCCACACCGAAAGAACCCTAGCCGCCATTGCTCGACCGGATTGTTGTATTGTCTTGACAGCGCTTTCAACAGGCGCCGCAAAGAAGGAGAGCAGGAATGAGGAAGTATTCGACTCCGGGTCTTGTCTTTTCTCTCTTGGCTCTGGCCGGCCTGCTGCTTTCGACGACCCCGGCGACCGCGGGCTCGGTCGTCGCTTCCAAACACAACCTGAGCTTTGCCGGCACCACGACCCAGGTTTGTGTCTACTGCCACACGCCTCACCAACCGGAGGACTTCGGCGGAAGCCAGATCACGACCGACCCTCTTTGGAATCACGAGCTCTCCGCTAACGCCGCCTACGGTGTTTACGACAGCCCTACGTTCGATGCCGGGCCGGGCAACCTGAACACGATCTCCGACATCGGTGGCGGCAGCGAGATTTCCAACCTCTGCATGTCCTGCCACGATGCCACCGTGGGGCTCTCGAGCCTTTACAAGGAACCAACCGACGGAACGTCTGGTGTACTCCCGACAATGGATCTTTTCAACCCGCGCGCGAACCTGGGCACCGATCTATCGAACGACCACCCGGTCAACTTCCTCTACAACGCAGCGCTTGTGGCCGCCGATGGCGCGCTGGTGAACCCCGATTCCGCAAGCTCCGTCGACGCAACGGGGAACATCAGGCTGTTCGCCGGTTCCGTTCAATGCGCAAGCTGCCACAATCCTCACGACCCAGACAATCTCCCGTTTCTCGCGGTCAGCAACAACGCCAGCGCCCTCTGCACTTCGTGTCACCTGAAATAGGCTCGCGAACACCGACGGTACCAAGCCGCGCCGTACACCGGTAAAAAGCAAGTTGTCGAGTCGAGGTCAGCTCGATGGAAGGTTCGACTCCGAGGGTCCGGCCTCTGCGGCCGGCGCGGGCAACAGGACAAAAAAGACGGTGCCCTTCCCAACTTCCGACTCCACCTCGAGGCTGCCGCCATGCTGCTCCACCTGGCTCTTGGCGATCGCCAGACCCAAACCGGTACCTGTGAGTTTGGTGGTAAAAAAAGGCTCGAAGATTCTCTCCAGTTGTTCGCCCGGAACTCCGGGCCCGTCGTCGGCGACGGAGATGATCACCCCCTCGCGATCCGGAAACGCACCTGCGCGAACCGTGATCTGACCGCCGTCCTGCATGGCTTCCGCAGCGTTGTTGATCAGATTTACCAGGATCTGGCGTATCTTGAGAGCGTCCAACCGGACTTCTCCAAGGTCCGGCGCAACCCTGAGCTCGAGCGCCACCCGTCGGCGCCGGAGCCCCGGCTCCAGAAGAACCCGGACGCTATCCAGAAGTTGATTCAGGTCCGTGTCGGTCAATCGAGGAGCCGACGGACGGGTCGAAGAAAGAAGAAGACTAAGCGTCTGATTGACTCTCCCGAGCTCGTTCAGAACATCATCGCAGAGCTCGACCTTGTTGGTGTCGCTCTCGAGATCCTCCCGTAGTAGCTCGAGGACGCTCTGGATGCCTGCCAATGGGTTCCTGATCTCATGCGCCAGCCCGGCCGCCAGCTCGCCCATCGAAGCCAGCCGATCGGTGTGCTCCAATCGCGAAGCGACCTCGGCCTC
>JAOTZA010000375.1 GCA_029861655.1 Acidobacteriota bacterium
GTCGTTGCGCATGAGCAGAGCCGGGCCAGCCGCCTGAGTCAGCACCAGATCGAGATCACCGTCGCCATCGATATCGGCGTAGGCCGACCCCCGACCCACTATCGGCCGCGCCAAGTCCCCGATCGCCTCGGCCGGTAGTGCCACGAATCCCTGGCGCCCAACCGGTCCGGCATTCCAGAAGAGCTGCCCCGGCTGCGCGTAGCTCTGGCTCGGATCGACGCTGTTGATCTCGGACTCTAGATGACCGTTGGTTTCGAGCAGATCCAGCCGGCCATCCAGGTCTACGTCCATAAAGAGGATCCCGAAGCTCAGAACCGAACGGCTGGGGGCACCTACGCCTTCCCCAATGGCCTCATCGGCGAAGAGAGTTGGATCGCCCTGGGAAACGTAGAGCGAGGTCATCTCGTTGGCGAAGTTGGCAATCGCGAACCCGAGGTCGGAGTCATTCCGGTAATAGGCCGCATCGACGCCCATCGCGCCGGTCGCCTCTCCGCTGCGGCCGTAGGCCACGCCCCAGAACTCGCCGACCTCCTCGAAAATTCCGTCACCAAGATTGTGGAAGACAAAATTCCGCACCGTGTCATTGGCGACCAGAAGATCCAACCGACCGTCGCCTTCGAAATCAATCGGCAGAACCGCCAACGCCTTGCCCACCGGCACTCCGGTCGCTTCATTGCGGACCTCGATGCCGCTCGCCGCCGAAATGTCGGAAAAGGTGCCGTCGCCATTATTGCGATAGAGATAAGAAAAGGTTCCCTCGTAGTTGACCGGTGGTCCGTAGGCGCGTCCCACTCCGGTCAGTCGGTAGTCGAGTTCGAGGTCGATGTCCCTCGACCAGCGGACATAGTTGCAGACAAAGAGATCCAGATCCGCGTCGTTGTCGGCATCAAAGAAAGCGGCACTCGTCGACCAGGCGCCCGCATCGCCCACCACTCCCGCGGCAGCCGTCACATCCGTAAACCGGCCGCCAACGTTTTGTAGCAGCCGGTTGCCGCCCACCGCCGCGACAAAGACATCGGTCCATCCGTCGCCATCGTAGTCGCCGACCGCGACTCCGGTTCCGTAGAGACGCAGTCCAAGACCCGTCTCGGAGGTCACATCGGTGAAACTGCCGGTGCCGTCGTTGCGGAACATCCGCGATGTCGGCCCCGAGCCGGCATGCCCCGTGTGCGGCCAAGTGGTCGAGTTGACCAGCAAGAGGTCCTGGTCCTGGTCGTTGTCGAAGTCGAAGAAGGCGGCACCCGATCCCATCGTCTCCGGAAGCAACTTCTCGCCTTCGGCTCCGTTCAAGTGGACAAAGTCGACGCCCGAAGCGGCGGACACCTCGACAAATCGGACCTCCGGAGCGGTCTCTTCCTCGACCACCTGCCTCGGCGCCTGCCGTTCGATCGAGACCTCCGGCGCCTCGGGCGGCTGCCGCCGACCCAATAGAAAAAAGAGCATGCCGAGCGCTGCCAGCAGACCCAGGGTTTGCAGCGAGCGCTTGAACGCCACGCCGATGATGGCGTCGTCCTGCACTTGGCCGTCGGGATCCCTGCTCTCGTTACTCCCTGTGTTCTCGGTGTTCTCTTCCATTCAGCAGCCCTAGCCGGCCCCGTTCGTCTCCGCCGCCGGCACCTCATCGTTCAACCCATAGGCTCCGGGGCGGCGCAGATCATAGATCACGATCGCCTCGGCCGCATGATCGGCGGCGGGGTTGGCGGCGCGGTGGATCGCGACGGCCCGATCCCGCGCGTTGTCGTCCGGCTTGTACTTGCGATACGAGCGGAAGCTTTCGGCGGCTTTCTCGGGCTCGCCGAGCTGCTTGTAAATCAAATCAAGGTTGAAATACGCCGCCGTATTCTCGGGGTCCAGCGCTAGAACGCGCTGGAAGTACTCTTTGGCGCGATTAAGGTAAGGCTCGCGTAAACCACTCGAAATCCGCCGTTCCAGCTTCGCCCGTTCGAACAGCGTCTGACCGAGCTCGTTCAGGAGCCGGTAGTCCTGGCTGAAATCAAACCCTCGGCGGCGCGTCTCTTCGTCGTCGAGCGACTCGATGCTCTCGAAACTGGCGATTGCTTCGTCCAGATAGCCGTTCTGCTTGTTGACCAACCCTGTGAACCAGGCAACCGACCAGCTCGGCGCCGGAGGATCGAAAGAAGCGGCCCGTTCGAGGGCGTCAATCGCCCGATCCTCCACTGTGCCCTGAGCCAGATAGACGCGGGCCAGATTGAGCGGTCCATCGGGTCGCCCCAGCTCTTCCACGCGCTCGAACGCTTCTTGCGCCTGGCGCAACTCCCCCTGGCTCTTACCGCCCTTTCGCAACAAGCCGATGCCGTAGTCGTTCCAGCGCATCCACTCGGGCGCCGGCGGCTCGCTGTTGGCAGTCTCGTCTCCGGCCGCCAGCGGGAACACCAACCGGTCTTCGGCCAGAGTCATGATCGGAAGATCGTTCACCGTGTCCGGTCCGAACATGTACTGCATCAACGTGGTGTCGAACTTTCGATACTGGAGCTTGACGTCGACCTCCACTGAGCCTCTCGCGTCGGCGGGAATGTCGAGCCGCAAATGGACCACGTCGGCGGCCCCGGGAGGGATCTGGTGACTATAGAGCGAGACAAAAATGTCCTGGGCATTGCGCCGGTCGATGCGACGGCCGTGGCGGTCGAGAACGTAGGAGTTGACGAAGTGCGACCACGGATCGACCTCGCCATCCGGCGCTTGGCCGCCGGTTCTGCCGATGACGCGGTCGCTGCTCGTCACTCGGGCGTCCAGCCAGATCTCGTTCGAATCCGTCGTCCCCTGCGTGAAGTGATGCCCCATCTTGACCGTGCGGATCACCGTCTCGATCAAGTACGAGCGGCCCGGCCTCAGCACCGGGACCTCTGGCCTCAGGGGAGCCACCAGGGGACCGTCGATCGTTCCACCCTCGCGAACACCAAAAAGATCCAGGCGCATGACCCCTTTGTTGAACTCACCGTGTTTCCCGATCACCTCTTCCGGGAGCCTCAGCAGATGCGGTATCGCGGTGTTGGCGCTCGGAAACTGGTGATCGTGAATCTTGCTCTCTCCTGTCTCATC
>JAOTZA010000376.1 GCA_029861655.1 Acidobacteriota bacterium
CCGGTGGCACGGTGTCGATCCAGGCGCTTTTTCTGGCCGGTTATCTGCCCGGTTTCTTGATCGGCCTGGCCCTCATCCTGCTCTCCGGCGGCATCGCAAAGCGGCGCGGCTACCCTAAGGAAAAGGCGGTGCCCTGGCGACTGGGTCTGCGGATCGCCGGTGGCGCGGTACCCGCGCTTCTGACGCCGCTTATTATCATCCTGCCGATTGCCTTTGGCTGGGTGCCGGCTCATCACGCGGCGGCCATCGCCGTCGTTTGGTCGGCGCTGGTGTCGACCTTTGTCTACCGCACCCTCCCGGTGGCGGGCTACTCGCAGGTGCTGCGGCGCGCCGCGCGAACATCGGGTCTGGTGATGATCCTGATCGGCGCCGCAGCCGCCTTTGCCGAGTCGCTGGCGTATCTGCACGTGCCGGCCCGGCTGGCGTCGCTCCTGGGCTCGTTGACCGGCAGCCAGGTGGCGCTTCTTTTGATGGTCAACGTCGTACTTCTGGCACTCGGCGCCATGATGGACATGGCGCCCCTGATCGTCATCGTCACACCGATTCTGCTGCCGTTTGCCGAGTCGCTCGGGATGCACCCGGTACAGTTCGGAATCGTGCTGCTCCTCAACCTGGCAATCGGGTTATGCACACCCCCCGTGGGCTCTACTCTCTTTGTGGGTTGCGCCATCGGTGACGTCT
Organism: Acidobacteriota bacterium; assembly: GCA_029861655.1. Taxonomy (GTDB): domain Bacteria; phylum Acidobacteriota; class Thermoanaerobaculia; order Multivoradales; family JAHEKO01; genus JAOTZA01. Next base: position 682 of record JAOTZA010000376.1, read on the forward strand.
CGATCGAGTCCGCATCGCGAGGGCTGTTGCCGTTTTACGTTGCTATGATCGCGGTCCTCTTGCTGGTCACTTTTGTTCCCGCGATCTCGCTCTGGCTTCCCACGTTGGTGGGAGGAGGGTGAAACTAAGGTTCCGGTGGAGACGATCTCTCGGCGTTGCCGTCTGTGCGGTGGCTCTGGCGAGTTGGGCTTGTATCGGAGATGGGGGCGATGGCGATGACGGCGTGGGTTCCGCGGCTACTACCGCCGTGGCTACGAAACGCTGGGTTCTCTCGAACGTCCACACCTCGGGCTACCCGACACCGCGGGGACTCGTGCGGTTCGCCGAGCGGGTCGAGGCTGAGCCGCTTCTCTCCAAACGGATCGATGTCGATCTGCAGCTCGGCGGTGTGCTGGGGAACGAAAAGGAAACTCTCGAAAAACTGCGGTTCGGTGCGCTCCAGGCGGTGTGCTCGTCGACGGCGCCGTTAGCCGAGTTTGCAGAGTCGATCGGGGTCCTCTCGCTGCCGTACCTCTTCCGCGATGCCGAGCACATGTGGGCGGTTCTCGAGGGCGAGGTCGGGCGCCAATTGTCCGCCGACCTCATGGGCGCAGGGTTTGTCGCTTTGGCCTGGTACGACGCCGGTGCGCGCTCGTTCTATAACCGTCGCCGCCCGGTGCGGCGCCTCGAAGACCTTGCGGGTTTGAAGATCCGGGTTCAGCGATCCGAGATCATGCACGACACGGTCGCCGCGCTGGGTGCGTCACCCGCGGCGCTCGGTTTCAAACAGGTCTACACCAGCCTTCACACCGGGGCGATCGACGGCGCCGAGAACAACCTGCCCAGCTATCGGTCGGAGCGCCACTTCGAAGCGGCGCCTTTCTACTCGCTGGATCGTCATTCGATGATCCCGGACGTCTTGCTGGTGGCTCGGAAAGACTGGGAGAGCCTGTCTTCGGAAGAGCAAGAGGCCGTGCGGCGCGCCGGGCGAGAGTCGGCGCTCGAGCAGCGGCGCTTCTGGGAGGAGTATGTCGAAGAGGCCCGCGAGATGGTGCTCGAAGCCGGTTCCGAAATTCACGAGATCGAGGACCCGGAGGCCTTCCGGCGAGCCGTCCGACCGGTCTACGAGAAGCACGCCGAACGCTATGGCGACCTGGTCGAGCGGATTCGAGCCGTGATGTAGCGGTCGACCTCCGTGTCGACCGAAGTGGAGCCTCGGGCCGGAGGGTCTCCAGGGGACGGCGCGAGCGACTCGGACTCCGGTGATCTGGAGGCTCGCGCCTCGGCCTCCCTCGCGACTCGTGTGATCATGGTGACAGGAAAGTATCCTGTCACCCTACGGCTGTCGTCGCAGCGGCGCTCGGACGTTCCGATTCGGTATGATCTCGCCGCCGCCGGGCTCGGTTGAATGAACAGGTGGAGCTCGTCAGGGTGTGAATCTAATGACCCCTTGACATCAACAAGATCTTTGAAAAAAGGTCCAAATAGGTCAGTCACGCGATGCGATCAACTACTGGAATTGCTGCCATCACTCTTGGAATAGCCTTCCTCCAGGCCCTTTCCGTGGAGGCCCAGACCCATGTGGTCCGGTCTTCGGTCGGACCCAGAGGACTGGCCCTGCTGGCGGCTCGTGACGGCTACCAGGTGGAGACGCCTGAAGGCGAATCAACCCCTCTCAATCCGGCCCAAGGCTCGAGGCTCTCCGCACTCTCTGAGCTACCCACTGGCTGGATCGTTGCCGGCGAACGGCTGATCGAAGATGGCGGTGAGCTGATACTTCTAACTCAGGAGGCAGGCGCTAGACGGGCAATCATCGAGCCGGAAGGGCGGTTTGGCTTTCGCCGGGCACCGGTGTTGTTTGTGGATCAGGGCCAACTAGCAGGTCTTGCCTGGCTAGAGGGCGACGGCGGCGAAATGAACGCCGTCATGTCGTCGCGCCGAACAGATGATGGCTGGGAGGGAATTCAGATCGTCTCCCCGTTCTCTGGCCACGCGCAATTGGCGCCCGCAGGCGCAGTTCTCGAGGACGGGTCCTGGTTGTTGGTGTGGGCCGCAGTAGACGGAGAAGATGACGAGATCATGTGGAGCCGGTTCGACGGCTCCGCATGGAGCCCTGCGGCCAGATTGCATCCTGATAATTCGGTTCCCGACATCGTCCCTGCAGTGACGGCCGTAAGCAGAGGCGCGCTAGTCGCTTGGAGCCAAGACGATGGGAAAGACTATCGGTTGAAGATCGCGCGGTTTGAGCACGGCACGTGGCGTGATACGGGCTTTGTTGGGGAGGAGGGCTCGCTTTACCCGACGGTGTTTGCGACGGGGAATTCCGGCGGCTTCTTCTATCAGACGGTGACCCCACGCGAGTGGGTTCTCTTGGAGGTCG
>JAOTZA010000082.1 GCA_029861655.1 Acidobacteriota bacterium
CGGGGATATCCGCACCCTCGCGCAGGCGGCGGCGCAACTCGGTACCGGACAGGTTGAGAATCTTGGCACCTTCGGGGACTTCGGGCCTCGGCAGGTACTCACCACGATCTTCGCAGTAGACGACTTCTTGAAACGGAACCAGCTTGATCCCGATCTCTTCTTCGTGCTCTTTGACCAGTTCCTGAGCGTCATACGGTCCGTAAAACGGGTTGCCGTCGCGATCGCGCGGACCGGCATGGTCTCGACCGACGATGAAGTGCGTGCAACCGTAGTTGCGCCGGATTAACGAGTGCCAAAGCGCCTCACGGGGTCCGCCCATCCGCATAGCGAGCGGCAGCAGGCTCAGCATCGCCGTTTGCGGCGCCATCTGGTCGACCACCGCCTCGTAGCAGCGGACCCGCGAGAAGTAGTCCACGTCGCCGGGGCTGGTGCGCCCGACCACCGGGTGGATCAAGACCTTTGCCTCGTGGCCGGTACCGGCTCGACGGGTAAGCTCCACGTGGGCACGATGCATCGGGTTACGGGTCTGAAACGCCACGACCTTGTTCCAGCCACGGCGTTCGAACTCGGCGCGCAGCTCCTCCGGTGTGTGCCGGTGATGTCGATACGTGTGATGGGGCGGAAGCTCCAGGCCCTGGATGGAGCCGCCGACGTAGTACGGGTGGGTCTCATGCAGCAGTTGGAAGACACCTGGGTGAGCGTCGCTCGTCGTACCAAACACTGCGGCCGCCTCGGCCTCGAGATCCGGCTGCCAGACGTCGGAGACCGTCAGGATTCCGAGCACCATGCCCTCGGGGTGGCGCAGCGCCAACCGGTCACCCTTGGAGAGCGACTCCGCAACCTCCGGGGTCACGTCGAGAGTGATCGGAATGGGCCACAGCGACCCTCCTTCGAGCCGCATTTCTCGGCAGACGCGGTCATAGTCGGCTCGGCCGAGATACCCTTCGAGAGGCGAGAACGCGCCATTGAGAAGCAGCTCGCTGTCCCATATCTGGCGCGAATTGAGATCCCAGGACGGCAGCCTGAGTGACTCTTTCTTTAGCTCTTCGGCAGCGTCCGGCTCGACGAGCAGCGAACGCACGTTGACTTCTCGAGGCGAATCCACAATCGGCATGGTTTGGGTCCTTTGAAGGCTGGGTGGGGAGAGCGCGAGTGGCTCTCGGGACGTCCGTCAGCCGCGCAATATAGCAGATTTCGGCTTGAAACGGACGGTTGTCTCTCTTCCTGTTTCGGTGTCGCGGGCTTCCAGTCTTGGCGGCCGGTTTGGCTGCAGCCTGGTGGAGTGCCCGGCTGGAAACGGCGCTCGCCGCGCGGCCTTGGACGAGTTCGCTCGCGCCTCGTTGTTTCGCCCGCGCGGGCCGTCTACCCACTCCAACTGATCTCGAGCCCTCGCAGGCTCACAGCGTTCCTGCAGGCTCATTCACCAGGCTGCGTGGTCGCCGGCCGCTAGGTTCCGTCGGCCTCCTGGTGCTTCTCCAGGCGTGCCGCAAGCGTCGCGGAGCAAGCCTCTCCATCTTCCGATGGCTCGCGAAGCGACGGCTTCGGCGCGCGACCGGTCTCCACACGACGAGACTACCGGGATTCGGGCTCCGGTGTGATGACCTGCAGAAGTGTCGCGCCGTCGGCCGCGGTGAGGTTGAAGTCGCCCAGTGCGGCCGGAAGCAGGACCCACTGGACGGCGTCGAGCTCGAGCGCTCCGCCCGCCCAGCCGAGGCGAGCATGGCCACCGATCACGGCCCAGGCCTCGAAGGTCGCCCCGTCACATCGGCCTTCGAAGACTGCTTCCGACCCGAGCTCGAGGCGACGGGTCTCGAAATACGGGCAGCTGGCAAGAAGCTGGCTCTCGATGCCGTTCCTAATGTGCCATTTGGCCTGGACCGCGCACGGCTCGACGGTGTTGAAGTCGAGCACGTCGAGGGCTCTCGAGAGATGAAGTGGGCGGTCTTCGCCGTCGCGGTCCCAATCGTAGACACGGTAGGTCACGTCGCTCGACTGCTGGATCTCGGTGAGGAGGATCCCTGGGCCGACGGCATGGATGGTACCCGGCCGAAGAAAGAAAACGTCGCCGGTGGTCACCGAGACCCGGCGGAGGAATTCGTCGGCGCCACCTGCGGAGATCGCGGCCGCGAATTGATGGGGTTGAACACCGGGCTTGAAGCCTTGGATGAGTTGGGCTCCTGGGTCGGCATGGAGCACGATCCACATCTCCGTCTTTCCCAGATCACCCTCATGCTCGAGCGCATAGGTATCGTCCGGATGGACCTGCACCGAGAGCCACTCGGCGGCGTCCAGGAGTTTGATCAAGATCGGAAACCGACCGCGCTCGGTTGCCGCGGAGTTGAGGCGTCCTACGAGTTCATCACCCCAAACAGAAAGGAGTTCGGGTAGCGCTTTGCCCGCCATCGCTCCGTGAGCGACTCGCGTGATCCCGTTTGGATGTGCCGAGATCTCCCAACTTTCGGCGACGATACCGGGCGGTATATTGCGGCCGAGACGGGTGGCAAGGCGGCGGCCCCCCCAAGGATAGTGCTTGAGAACTGGCTCGAATGTGAGGGGGTATATGGGCGAAGACTGGGGTGGGGACTGGAAGGCCTCACTCACGCCGGGTCAGGCTAGCACACGCCGTCTCCGGAGACTCGACTCGTTGTGAGGGCTGCTTATGTGCTAGGCTTTCGCTAGTGCCGACCGTTCACTTGCTCGACCGGGTATGAGATCGTTTGTTCCCGGAGTTCTCGCACCGCGGCGTATCCTATCGACGCCGTGTCGTTGCCATCGCCTGATGACTCTAGCGTCAGTCGACACTCAGTGAGGCGGTCAGCCCTCGGAGCACGTGGCGCGCGTGGAGCGCGCAGCACGGTCGTGCCGCGTGTAAGTTGTCCATGAAAGGAGCATAGCGATTCGTAGACCCATCAGAAGACCGCCGCGGCGTGACGACGAGCCGCGCATCAACCATCGCATCCGTAGAAGTCCGGTGCGCCTGATCGACGAGAACGGCGGTCAAGTGGGCGTTGTGGAACTCGACGAAGCCCGCCGGAGGGCGGAGGACGCCGGTCTGGACCTCGTCGAGGTCGGCCCAACGGCAGATCCGCCGGTTGTCAAGATCCTCGACTGGGGAAAGCTCAAGTACGAGAGAGAAAAGCAGGCCCGCGAAGCCCGCAAGAAGACCCACACGATCGAGGTCAAAGAGGTCAAGTATCGGCCCAATATCGATAAACACGACATGGAGCGAAAGACCGACCGGGTCAAGAAGTTCCTGGAGAAGGGCAAGAAGGTCAAGGTCACCGTCTTTTTTCGTTACCGGCAGTTGCGCCGGCCCGAGCTGGGAACGGAGATCCTCGACCGACTGACCGAGGCGGTGACCGATCTCGGCATAGCCGAGACCCGAACCGGACTCGAGTCGAGACGCATGGTCATGGTGATTGCGCCGATCAAGACAGACCAGAAGCCCAAGAGTCAGACCCCGGCTCCCACCAAGAAGTCGAAGCAGAAAGCGGCCGCGCCTCCCGAGGAGCAGGCCGAGAAGCAGGGCGAGACGCCGCCGGCCGACTAGACCCCCGCGGGGTTTCCTAGTCGGTCGAAGGTAAGGGCGTCGGCGTCACCGGCACTCCGACTCCGCGGGGGCTTTGCTCCGTGTCGTCACGGCTCTCTTCGGCTTTCTTCTCAGGTTGGGCTTTCGGCGGTTGTGGCGGCGGCGGCGGGGCCAGGTTCAGCCCGGTCATCTCACGGATGATCTCGTAGATCTCGGCTCCGTCCAGGGTCTCGCGCTCGAGCAGCTCCTCGGCGATCCGGTCGAGGACCGGTCGATGCTCGCTGACCACCTTTGTGGCCCGCTCGTTGGCCTGCTGGATGATGCGCTCGACTTCACGGTCGATGCGCAAAGCGGTGTCTTCGCTGTAGTCGGAACGTTGGGCGAATTCACGGCCCAAAAAGACGGGTTCTTCCTTGGAGCCGAACGCCAGCGGTCCCAGGTCCGACATGCCCCACTCACATACCATTCGCCTCGCCATTTCAGTAGCGCGTTCTATGTCATTTCCGGCCCCGGTCGTGATGTCGTCCTGGGTCAATTCCTCCGCGATTCGACCGCTCATCAGGATCGCGATCTGGCTCTCGACATAGGTGCGGGTGTAGTTGTGTTTGTCTTCCGTGGGCAATTGCATGGTGACGCCGAGCGCGCGGCCCCGCGGGATGATCGTCACTTTGTGGAGCGGGTCGGCCTTGGGCATGAACACGGCAACCAGAGCGTGGCCCGCCTCGTGATAGGCGGTGACGGTCTTCTCCTCATCGGTGAGTATCATCGTCTTGCGTTCGACCCCCATCAAGACCTTGTCCTTGGCGAACTCAAAGTCCTCCATGGTGACGGTCTTGCGGTTCAGGCGTGCCGCGACGAGCGCCGCCTCGTTGACGAGATTGGCGAGATCCGCACCGGAAAAACCCGGTGTGCCGCGGGCAATGATCTCCAGTTCGACGTCCTCACCCAACGGAATCTCTCGCGTATGCACCTCCAGGATTCCGGTACGTCCGTTGATATCGGGCCGATCGACGACCACCCTGCGGTCGAAACGTCCCGGGCGTAGCAACGCCGGGTCTAGGACGTCCGGCCGATTGGTTGCGGCGATGAGGATCACACCCTCATTGGATTCGAAGCCATCCATCTCCACAAGGAGCTGGTTCAGGGTCTGTTCGCGTTCGTCATGACCGCCGCCGAGTCCCGCTCCGCGGTGGCGACCGACGGCATCGATCTCGTCGATGAAGATGAGACAGGGAGCGTTCTTTTTCCCCTGGTCGAACAAGTCACGCACGCGGCTGGCGCCAACGCCCACGAACATCTCGACGAAGTCCGAGCCCGAGATCGAGAAGAAGGGGACGCTGGCCTCACCGGCGATGGCGCGGGCGAGCAGCGTTTTTCCGGTTCCGGGTGCGCCCATAAGCAGGACACCCTTTGGGATCTTGCCGCCGAGTTTCTGGAACTTCTGCGGCTCCTTGAGAAACTCGACGATCTCCTGCAGCTCTTCCTTTGCCTCTTCCACACCGGCGACATCGTCGAACGTAACCCGTTTGCCCGAGGTCGAAAGGAGCTTGGCGCGGCTTTTCCCGAAAGAGAGCGCTTTGTTGCCGCCGCTCTGCATCTGGCGCATAAAGAAGATCCACAATCCAATGATCAGCAGAAACGGTGCCCATGCGAAGAGGAACTGAAGCAGCGGGTTGTCGCGCGGCGGTTCGGCCTTGATTACGACGTCTTGCTCCATCAGTCTCGGAACGAGTTCGTCATACTCGGGAACATATGTCGAGAATTCGGCGCCGCTCTCGTACGCGCCTCCTTCTTTGAACTTGCCGTTGACGGTCCGGTCGCGAATGGTGACCTCTGAGACCCAGCCATCTTCGAGCTGCTCGACAAAATCGGTGAAGCTCAGTTCGTGGCGGGTTACACGCCCGGCGTGAAAGGTGTTCCAAAGCACGATCACCACCACCAGAATGGCGACCCATAGGATGAGAGTTCTTACGGCTGGGTTCATATTCATTAGATTTGCTGATACCTACAACGGCGGATGCGGGGTCAGGATTCCCGCCCCGGATCGATCCGCCCCAGGTAGGGGAGGTTTCCGTAGCGGCCTTCGTACTTGAGGCCATAGCCGACAAAGGTTCCAACGCGTTTGGGGCTGAATACCCGATAGTCGGTTTCGAGATCGGCCCGGCGCTCCTCGGGGAGATCGAGCAGGGTCGCTATCTCGACTTTCGAGGCGCCACCCTGGAGGAACTGGCTGACGAGGTAGGTCTCGGTGACCCCGGTCGAGACAACGTCCTTGACGATCACCACCGCCTGATCCTGAACGTCGAGCGAGATGGGATAGTGGATCTCGAGCAGGTCCTCTCCTCGGGACGAAGGCGAGTAGGCGACTTGAACGGTCTCATATCGAATTGGCTTGCGGATCGAACGCACGAGATCGGCAAGAAAGACGATCGAACCGCCGATGATCGAGACGACCCACGGGTCGTCGTCCGGGTGGTCTTGCGTGATTGTCTCGCCGAGTGCCTGGACCTTTGTGGCAATGGTCGAGGCGTCGTAGAGCCGCTGGATCCTCGCCTCGTTCATCTTTTCTCCAACTCCGCTACCCATGCCTCGGACTCACCGCTTAACCGGTAGCGATCGTCGATTGTCACGCCGGGCACCCAGGCCACGTTCTCACCCAGACACAGAAGAGGAATTCGATCGCGCTCGAGGCGCGGGATTTTGCGGTCAATCAACACGTTTTTCAGTCGTCGGGAATATTCACATCCAAACGGTCGGATCCGGTCCCCCGGTCGGCGGCTGCGGATGGTGACCGCATCTCCGGTAGCCAGGGGAAGAGCAAGGGCGGCGCGTCGCTGTGAGTGCGCGAACATCCAGTGCTCGACTTTGCGGGTGCGCAGTACGAGCTTGCCGCCCACCTCCGGAAGCCACACCTCCCCAGGCACCGACAGAGTATAAGCGAAACGCCGTGGGGTCCGCCGGGAAGTCATCGGCACGCGTGTGAGGCGCAGGTGGATCCCATGGCTCTCAAGCCGCCAACCGGCGCCGCAATCCCACCCGACCTCTCCCTGGCGCGCTAGCTGCCGCCGCAACTCGTCTACTGACCCTCTTCCCGGCGGGTTGTCGGCTTTGGCCATCCGGTGGAGGAGGGCCAGGGCCGCCGGAACCAGAGAGTGAGGAAGCTGCTCCAACAGGCTCCGGTTCACTTCGGCGCCCTCGGGCAGGGGAGTGGGGTGCAGTCGTCGTACGAGTTCTCTGTCGATTCTGGCCGTTGCCCTGGCCGCTGTTGCCGCCAGCCCCGCCAACCGTTTGCCGACCGAATCATCGCCGGCAGCGAGGATCGGAAGCATCTTGTGACGAACACGGTTTCTCGGGCGGCGGAGGTCCTGGTTGGTGGGATCGTTTGATGGTTCGAGGCCCTGGCCCGCTAGGTATGCGCGCAACGCCCGACGAGGCACGTCGATCAGAGGGCGCACAAGCCTTCCACGATGGGGCGCGATGGCGGCGAGTCCCGCGGGCCCGCTGCCGAGCAGCATCCGCAAGACGACGGTTTCCGCCTGGTCATCTCGGTGGTGGCCGGTTGCCACAAAACGGGCACCGAGACGACCACGGACCTCTTCGAGAAAAGCGTATCGCAGGCGTCGAGCCGCCTCCTCCAGGCTCTCACCCCGCTTGGTGACCGGTCCCGGAGCTCGAGCCTCTCGCCACAAGGGAACTCCGAGACGGCGGGCCAACGCCTCTGCGTGATCGGCGCGCTCGGTAGACCCCGGGTCCAATCGGTGGTCCAAATGGGCTGCGTGGAGGCGGAATCCAACGCCCACCGACAGCTCTCGAAACGCAGCCAATAGCGCGGTCGAGTCGGGGCCGCCGGAGAAGGCGACGAGGATCAGATCGCCTTTGCGCAGGGGCAACCGCGAGTCGAAGAATTGCTGGAGCGCTTGGGCGGGCATTTCTTCCGGGCTTGGGGCGGTCGGGAGCCCGCTATTTGGTGGCGGTGAAGGGACTTGAACCCCTGACCTAGCGGTTATGAGCCGCTCGCTCTAACCACCTGAGCTACACCGCCTGGAACTGGCTGACTCGATAACCGGGGGCGCGCCAAGCGGCCCCTGGACGATCTGCAGTATACCGCGGAGAAGGGAGGAGAGGTCCGAGCCTCAACAGAGTCTTGCTAGCGCAGTATCTGCTGGCACTGCTCGAAGTCGCGAAAGAACTGACTCACCGAACGCGCGAGGGTATCGTTGGAAAGGCGGTAAACGACATGTTGCCCTTGGCGCTGGTCTACGACGAGCCGGGCCTCTTTGAGTACCGACAGATGGCGCGAGATCGTGGGTTGGGATAGGTGAAAGTTGCCGACGATCTCACCGACCGTGAACTCGCTTTGCTCCAAGAGCCGCAGGATGTTGCGTCGGGTCTCGTCGGAGAGCGCCTTGAAGAATTTGTTGAGCTCGCGGCTCGAGCCGTTGAACCGAGGCGCGGGCGCGCCAAGAAACTCCGGCCGGGTCGATCGAACAGGATGAGGTCCAACAGCTGAAAGATGTTCTGGGTGTTTCATGCGGATCATGTAGCGCAACAGCCGTGCCAGCCGAACCAGTTGCGGACCGGGGCAGAGCCAAATGTTGAAGTGTGGTCATGGCGACATCGAAATCTTGTAAGAGATCAAAGGCTTTTTGGATGAACCAGGTGGAGCCCACCCACACCGCCGGCGCCATTGAGGCGAACGCCAGCAGAAACATATGGTGCCTCTGTCACTGAAATACGGGAAAAATTCGACTCAAAAAGCCGAAAAATCGGAGCTATCGATGTCGAGAGTCGTCAGACAGTTGACAAACGACGGCTCACGGCATCCCAATCGACCACGTTCCACCAGGCGGCGAGATAGTCCGGCCGGTGGTTCTGGTAGCTGAGATAATACGCATGTTCCCACACATCCACACCCAGGATCGGAGTGAGTCCGTCCATCAGCGGGCTGTCCTGATTGGGTCGCTGAACTACGCTGAGCCCGCCCTCGCCGACGACCAGAAACGCCCAGCCCGAACCGAAAAGAGTTGCTGCCGCCTTAGCCATCGCCAATCGCCGGGAAGGGTCGAATCGAACGACGACAATTGTTGTTGACTCCGCAGGGGCGCTTCCGTAACATGTCCCGGCTTTAGCGGGGGAGGTTAGCTCAGTGGGAGAGCACCTGCTTTACACGCAGGGGGTCGTGGGTTCAAATCCCTCACCTCCCACCACCTCCGCCTAGTTTTTGTCAGTTTGTAAGATTCCGGGGTCGTAGTTCAGTTGGTTAGAACGCCGGCCTGTCACGCCGGAGGTCGCGAGTTCGAGTCTCGTCGGCCCCGCCATCCTTCTCTGGATGGCACCGGAATCCGAGCGACGGAAACACTGGGGCGTTAGAATAAAGGGATCGGAGGAGATTCTCATGCGCGACAAGATAAAGCTCGTCTCGACCGCAGGCACGGGTTACTTCTATACGACGACCAAGAACAAGAGGTTGTCGACGGACAAGCTCAAGCTCAAGAAGTACGACCCCAAGGCGCGTAAGCACGTCGAGTTTGTCGAAGAGAAGATGAGGTAGTAGACTCTCACAGCCTACCGCGGGCAGTCTTTTCCGACCGGTCGCCGGCCGATCCCATTCCGTACCAGCCGTCCGAGCCTCCTCTCCACCATGGAGAAGGAGTGGCATATGTCAACGGAAGATGCACGCCCGGGGCAGAATACGAGGGACCTGATCGATCGCTGCCTGTCGGGGGAAGACCAGGAGGCCTGGTGCGAGCTGGTGGACCGATTTGACGCTGATTTGCGTCGGGCGGTGCGCGGCGTCGTGCGCCGCGGCCGTCGCCGCAGCGTCGAGTTCGAGCAAGATCTGGTTCAGGAGACCTACTATCGGCTTCTCGAGCGCGGAGCCTGGCGGCTCCGGAGGTGCCGAGAACGCAATGAGGCGGCGATCCGGGCTTTTCTCATGAGAGTCGCGCGAAACGTGGCGATAGACACGCTGCGCACCCGCGGTGCCGCGAAACGGGGGAGGCACCAGCTGCTCGAAACGGTCCGCAGGCCGCCGCGCCTGGAGGTGAGGCCGGATCCGCTGCCTTCGAAGGAAGAAAGAATGATCGCCCGCGAGGAGAGAAGGGCCTTTTTGGACTCTTGCAGGAGGGTTGCCGGCAAACGGTCGCCTGAGCGCAATCTCCGCATCCTCGAGCTTGCGTTTCTCGGAGGAGTGAGCAGCCGGGAGATCGCTGCGAATCTGGATCCGCCACTGACAACCGGCTGTGTCGATACCCTGATCTGCAGGGCGCGCAAGAAACTCCGGGCCCGCGGCTACCTGATGAACTGCCGGCGGGCTAGGATGACCTAAGGTCTGAGAGACGAGGAAGAGCGAGTGAACCAGAGAGTCTTTACGGATCCGAGGTGTACCGAGCACCGGGTGCCCTACGGCTTCCCGGAGTGCCCGCAGCGGCTCGAGTCCGTGCTTGCGCGGATGAGAAGAACGTGGGAGGTCGAAGAGGCATCGCCTCACGCCGAGGGACACGATGCGATTCTGGCCGTCCATGAATCGATCTATGTCGAGGCCTTTGAACAGGCGGTGGCGCGTGGCGACGGTCTGCTGGGCTCGGCGGACAATCCTCTCTCCTCCGGGACCTGGAACGCGGCTCGAGGCGCCGTCGATGCGACGCTGTGCGCCGTCGACTGGGTTATGGATGCCGAAACGGACGAGGCCCGGGAGGCCTTTGTTGCCGCACGACCGCCAGGGCACCACGCGGAGCGTGAACTCGCGATGGGCTTCTGCTTTTTCAACAACATTGCCGTTGGGGCGGAGTACTTGATCCGCATGCACGGCCTCGAGCGAGTCGCGATACTCGACTTCGACGTCCACCATGGCAACGGCACCCAGCACCTCTTCGAGGCTCGGGCCGACATCCACTATTCGAGCGTCCACCAGTGGCCCTTCTACCCCGGGACGGGCGACGCCGGGGAGACGGGTCTGGGCGAGGGTGAGGGAGCGACGTTCAACGTTCCGCTCGCCGCCGGCGCCGGAGATGAGGAGTATCTGAGGGTCTTCGAGGAGAGGCTCTTACCGGCGCTGGCCGCTTTCGGCCCCGAGGCGCTGCTCCTCTCGGCGGGCTTCGACGCCTGGTCTCGAGACCCGGTCGGAGGCATGCGCGTTTCCGGAGCCGCCTTCGGACGTTTCGGGGTGCTGCTGCGCGAATTCGCCGGTCACCATTGTGGCGGACGGATGCTCTCCGTGCTAGAGGGTGGCTATGATCTCCAAGCCCTACCCGGACTGGTTGCCGGTTATCTGTCCGGTGGGGAGGAGAAGACCGCCTAGCAGGGGCTGCTAGCCAACGGCCTCAACCGGTACCGGAGCCACATCCGGCTCCTCGTCCTTGCCCAACCGACGCCGGCGCGCGAGTAGTTCCGAAGCCTCCTCCAGCACTTCGAGAGCCCTCTTGAGCTGAACGTCTCCCGCTGACAGAACGCGATGGCGCGCGTCCATGCCGAAGGCCGAGGCGAAGATCTCCGCATGTGCGTAGCGCTCGACGGTCGCTCGGGTATCGACGTCGGTCAGATCCTTCTCGATCTCCTCGGCCGTGACCAGGTCGTTTTCGAGTAGCCACTTGGAGAAGCGATCCACGAGGTCGGGTGCCGGTGTCCAATCCCGACTCTCGATCGGATACTCTAGCGTGTAATCGACGGCGAAGTCGAAGAATGCGTTGCGGCTGACCAGGTACTGAAGCACCGTGTTGAAGCTCGGCCGCGCGATTCGGATGTCGGGAGTGATGCCGCCACCGCCGTAGACTTCGCGCCCCAGATCGGTCCGGAACACCTCCTCGAGATTCTGATCCACGGTCGCGACCTCAGGCTCCCCATTCGAGTGGGTCGTGTAGT
>JAOTZA010000083.1 GCA_029861655.1 Acidobacteriota bacterium
ACTGGGGTCAACGACCAACATGTGGTTGTACCAAGCCTGCCCGGCGATGATGTCCATGTCGGGGTTGAAGACGTTGGGGTTGGTAGGCGCCGAGCCGGCATTCGCCCCCAAAGGCGTCCAGTTGAGGCCGCCGTCTGTCGATCGGAAGACGTCGAACTGAGCAGCGCCGGGGAAGTCGGCGGACAGAGCGTACACGTCGCTGTCACCGGGCACCGCCACAGAGAGGGTCGTGCGACCCTCGGCGCCAGAGTTCAGGTCACCTTCGGCGTCCGGGATGGGAGCCCAGGTCGCACCGGCGTCTCCCGAAGCGTAAACCACGGTCTGCTCAAAACAATTCGAACAGAGCTGCCAGTATGCCTGCGACACCAACCAGCCGGCGCTGGTCTTGGCGAAGCTCCAATCCTCGTGCCCGCCCCCAACCACAAGCGCAAAAAACGCTTCCGTGCCAGCATCGACGGGGACGTAACTGTAGGTCGCCCCGCCGTCCGCCGACCGATACAGTCCAGCATCGGTGCCCACGAGGACGATGTCGTCGGCATCCGTGGTACCGGCCGAGGTGTCGATCTTGACGTCCAGAATTCTCTGCGGCGCGGCGCCAAACGGGTTGGGCGGTAGCGCGAAGGCCGGGCTCCAGCTCTCAGCTCCGTCAACGGATTTGTACATGATGCCCCCGATGCCGAGCCGGAAAGGGTCGCCCGAACCGAGGTAGATGACGTCAGGGGTGCGGCCAAAGGCGGCTCCGCCGCCCGAGGTGGCAAAGAGGTTGTCCGTCTTGGGCTCCCAGTCGGGCTTGTTGGCGCTGAAGTTGCTCGTCTTCCAAAGACCGCCACCCGACGTCAGCAGGTAGACCGTGTCGGCGTGGCTTGGACGCGGATCGGGCAGGATGGTGCGCATTCGACCGGTGTCGTGCTGGGCCTTGTTCACCCCGTTCTGGAATCGTGTCGTATCCGTGGGGCCGAGCGAGATCCAATCGCCCCCCACCGCCGCGGCCAGGGCGCCGTTTTTGAGCTGCTGCCCGGCCGCCAGCACTCCGTCACGGAACTCGGCGGTCAGCTCGCCGCCCATCTGCTCCTTCATCCACTCCATCCGCCCCATAGGCGACTCGTTGAAATCGGGATTGGTCATTTCCGGCAAGTCTCCGGCCTGCAGGGGGCTTGTGTAGCTCTCGTCGTTCTCCCCTGCCCAAGCCACGGTCGTCAGGGCGGCAACCGCAAGGGCCACGGCTCCGAACTTGGTTTTGGTTTCTGTCTTCGTCATCGTCCCTTCGTCCTCCTTTTCAAAAGCTGGCTGGCTGGGCTCTTGACCCCGCACTGCAAAGGGCGTCGAGTTTCTCACCGTCCAAACCTTCTTCGCGAGACCAACTCGCAGCAAAGTCAGGGTATGCAAGCGCCAGCGTACACAAGTTCTCGGATGCCAACAACCGCTCGACAGATATCAGCATTCGTGCATTTGTTCCCTTCAAAGCGACCCTCGGCGCAAGGGTATCGGGGCTTGACGAAACGGCGGAGGATGCGGGGGTTTCGCCCGCCGCACCTCGCAGAACTCCTCGAACCGCTCGCCGCCGCTCTTGCCTGAGTAGGTACCGGCCGCGCCCTCGCGGGCCTGGTCGTGCGTCGCTTCAATCGTCGTGATCACCTGGAGCGGTGACCCATTCTCGTAGCCTGCGGCTTGGTTCGGGCGACCTCCGGCTAGCCTGTTGCTTCTGGCGCCGTCGCCCGATACTTCCGCACCGCGGCCAGCGCGAAAGTGATCGGGATGAGGCCGAGAGCAAGACCGTAGTACTGGCCGCCGGGAAGTAGCACCGACAGTCGGATCGCCAGGGAACTCGCGATCACCGGCAGGAGTCCGATGAGCGTGCCCAGGAGCATCAAGGTCAGACCGTGGCTCGACCTCTCGGCGCCGCTTGCGCGCACGAAGCTCTGCACCATCAACACCAAGGCCCAGCCGAAGTAACCGACAACAAAGAGGCCGGTCGCCACCAGGATGACCGCCTTGATGCCACCGGTGAAGTCCGGTTGAACCAGATTGAAGAAGAGCAGCAACACATTGACCGCGATCGCCGGTCCGTACAGAACCCTCTGGGCCCAGGGCTTGTCCAGAAAAGCCCGGCGCTTCGGGAAAAGCAGCAGAAAGTGAACCAGAACGGCAAACCCCATCACGATCAAGACCGTGACCAGAGCGCCTCCGAGTGTCCGCAGCATAAAGCTCTTGCTGTACGGGGCGGGTAAAAACGAGAGACCAAACAAGAGACCGAAGAGCGCCAGGATCAGCGTTGTCGGGCTGGGGGCCGCCCCATATGCCCAGAGGCAGAATCCCAGAAAGCACAGGGCGATGACCGCAGAGAGCACGAAAACGACGCGCAGCCGTGATGGCTGCGCACCGTATGTCACATCGAACTCGAGCCGCTCGCCGTTTCGCTCCACCACCACTGTGCGGATCTCGCCGATCTCCGCCCGGGGGCGCCGCACCGTCGCCTTGGTGTCCTCGACCGCGATCCCACCGATGCTGCGGACTACATCCCCTTCTTGCAGACCCGCGCTCTCCGCTGGGCTTTCCGGCGCCACTTTCATGACGCTGTTGTTCGGCCCGATGACGAGCCCCGAGTGCGGAGCCTTGGAGATATCTCCGAGGCCGAAGAGACCAAAGACTATGGCGATCCCGGAGATCAACAGGAAAACATTCAGATATTTCGGCTTCTCGGACATCTCTCTCCCCGTCTCGGCTACATCACAAACGGCCTTGGGCTAGCCCACCAGACCCGCCGCCCGAAGGCCCATCTCGCTCTCTTCACTGCCCCTTCTTACGAAAAAAGGTCGGTCGGGTTCGCGACCGGCGAAAAAAAGCCGCCTGTGACCAAAGTCGAGCCGATCATAACGCGGCGGACCCCAGATCGATGATCCCGAGCCGTTGCATCGGGCTCTTCACCAGCTAGGGGATCAGCACACCCGCGATGCACGCGGTCATCCACGAAGCAAGGGCGCCACCGAGCATCGCCCGTAACCCGAGCTGTGCCAGATCGGTCCGTCGAGCGGGCGCGATCGCCGCCAGACCGCCGATCTGGATACCGACCGACCCGAAGTTGGCAAACCCGCACAGCGCATAGGTCGATAGGATCACCGACCTCTCGCTCAGAGCCTCCTCGCCGATGTAGCCACCGAGAGCACCGTAGGCCACAAACTCGTTGAGCGAGATCTTCATCCCCAGGAGGTGTCCCACTCGCCCCGCCTCCGACCACGACACGCCCATCAACCAGGCCACCGGTCGCAGCATCGTCCCAAAGAGTGTCTGCAGTGAGCCGGGAAACAGCCCGCGAAACTCGCGAACCACGGGTGAGATGCCTCTCGCCGGGCGAGTGAACGGCTCACCGCCGCCAAGCCGCCCGTCGACCAAGAGATCGATCTGGTTGAGCACCAGATCGACCACCGCGATCAATGCGATAAAGCCGATCAACATGGCCCCCACGTTGACCGCCAGCTTGAGCCCGTCGGTAATTCCGTTCGAAGCCGCTTCGATCAAGTTGTCCCCAGCGTCGATCGTTTCGAGCGTTGCTTCGTCCGGGCGAGCCCCCGCAGCCTCGGGCACCATCGTCTTGGCGATGACGAGCGACGCCGGCGCCGACAGAACACTCGCCGCCAAAAGATGCGCCGCCGGCACCCCTATGGCGATATAGCCGGCGATCGCGCCACCGGCGACCGTTGCGAAACCGCCCACCATGATGCTGTGGAGCTCCGAGCGAGTCATCCTGGCGAGATACGGCTTGATCAAGAGCGGCGCTTCGGTCTGGCCGATAAAGATGTTGGTCGCTGCGCAGAGCGTCTCGGCGCCGCCAGTTCCCATCGTCCAGCGCATAAACCGCGCGACCGCCTCGATCACTCGCTGGACGATCCCGAGGTAGTAGAGAACGGCCATGAAGCCGCCGAAGAACACGATCACCGGTAGCAGCTTGAACGCAAAGAGAAAGCCAAGGCTCGCCCTTTCGTTGGCCAGATCGCCGAAAAGGAACCGGGCACCGTAGTCGGACAGGCTGAGAAAACTCGCTACCTTGTAGCTTGCCACAGTGAAGAGCTCGGGCATCGACACATCACCCGCAATCACCCAAGCAACTGCCGTTGCGAGGATCAGTACGCCAAGCCACGGCTGGGCACGTGGAGCCAGACGCACACGAGCATTGGCAGCCACAGAGAGGCCCAGTACCGCGAGAACCAGAGCCAGCGACGACGACTCGAGCCGGCTGAGACCAAAACTGAGGGCGGCGGCGATGAGAAGAGCCGCCAGACAGGAGCCCTCGCTCGCTCCGGCGACCGAGCGTGCCATGTAGACGACCAGCAGACCGGCCAGGCCGGCGATGCCCAGGAGACTCCAGAGGCGGTCACCCAGCAGGACGGCGGCGAGCAGGGCTTGAAGACCGACACCCCACAAGATCACCCTGGGTCTCACGGCGCGCCGGTCGGTCGACAGCGCCCAGGCGAGCGCCAGGATGGCGAGCAGTCCCAGAAAGCTGACGACGTTCACTATTCGATCGACACCAACTCGATGTCGAAGATCAGCATTCCCTGGGGCTTGCCCTTCTCTCCCCCATAAGCCATCTTCTCGGGAATCCAGAATCGTCGCTTCTCACCCTCGACCATGAGCTGAAGACCCAAAGTCCATCCCCGGATGACCTGCTGGAGACTGAAGCGAGCCGGCTTCCCTCTCAGAAGCGAGGAGTCGAACAAGTTCCCGTCGGTCGTCCACCCGCTGTAGTGGACCACCACGCTGTCGCTTGCCCGGGGACGGCGAGTCCCGTTGCCTGCGACGAGAACCCTACTGGCCAGTCCCTTCTTTGCAAGCACGGCGTCCGCCGGGACTTCGGCCACGTCTTCCGGTGTTTCGGGATGCCGCGCGATCTCACGCAACTCAACGTCGAAGACCAGCATTCCCTGAGGCTTCTTCTCGAGACCCTTGTAGGCCAGTGCTGCCGGAATCCAGAGACGGCGCTTCTCCCCGGCGACCATCAACTGCAGACCTTCCGACAGACCCTTGATCAAGGTCGAGAGCGAGGCCCGAAGTGCTTGTTTTCGCGCCACCGAACTGTCGAACATTTTTCCGTCGGCGGTCCAAGCCGTGTACGAGAAGACCACGCCGTCCTGAGGCCCCGGCGGTACCGAGCCGGTGCCCGGCTCCAGCACCCGGCTCGCCAACCCGGAATCGGTGGTCTCGGCGTCGGCGGGAACCGCGGCGACGTCATCGGGCGGCGGAATGTCCGCGGCCGCGGAGCCGACGCACAGAACCAAGAGACCCAGAGCGACCCATCGCAGCGTCTTCTTCATTGAAGCGCTAGGTTACCCCGTGCTGGCATCACCGGTACACTCCGACTTTATGGAAACTCGACCCGAAGAGCTTACGCTCGCCGAACGCTACAGGTTCCTGATCGGCGCCATCGTGCCCCGGCCGATCGCCCTCGTATCCACAATATCGACCGATGGTCTACCCAACCTGGCACCGTTTTCGTTCTTCAACGGTATCGGCTCGAACCCGATGACTGTACTCTTCTGTCCGGGGAACCACCCCGATGGCTCGGAGAAAGACACTCTAAAGAACGCCAAACCGGAGACCGAGGGCGGCGTCGGAGAGTTCGTGATCAATCTGGCCGTCGAAAAGTACGCGCGGGAAGTCTCAGGGGCCTCCGAGCCGCTGCCACGCGACGAGAGCGAATTCGAGCTCACCGGCCTCGAGATGGCTCCCAGTGTCGCAGTGCGCCCGCCGCGCGTCGCCGCCTCCCCCATCGCCTTCGAATGCAAGACCATCCAGGTCATCCGGACCAACCCCGGAGTGCCGGCTGCAGGCAACGTAGTCATGGGCGAAGTCGTGCACCTCTACGCCCAAGACTCGCTCGTCAACGAGCGAATGCAAGTCGATCCGGAAGTGCTACGAGCAATCGGGCGTATGGGGGGCTTGGGCTACACCACCACTCGCGACCGCTTTGAGATGCCGCGAGGCCAAGCGGCGCTCGATATCCCCCACCCGTTCTCCGGCAACGACGGGCGATGATTTCTTTGCTCTTCAGGCGAACCGCGACGCCTGGTCGAAGTCATGAGCCGGCACTCGGGAGGACAGAGCTGCCGACAAGAACCACAGAGGCTCTAAGAGCTCATTCAGTGAACGCCGGCGTGAAAACTCTTCTCGCCGGCCTCGATCCGCAGCGCCAGCTTGTTCTCTGGCCGCGGCAATGGGCACGTGGCATACGGCGTGAAAACACACGGCGGGTTGTAGGCCTTGTTGAAGTCGACCACCGCCCAGCCGTCGGGGCCCGGCGGATCGATGTAGAGAAAGCGGCCGCCGCCGTAGGTCTCGTCGCCATTGGTTTCGTCACCAAAGACCAGAAACAACGAAGCCTCCGGGTCGGAGAGATCCACGATGGGCTCCAGATGCACCTCTCGACCGTCGATCGAGAGCTCCAGGCGGCCGGGTGCCGACTCATCAAAGGCGCCACCGATGACATTGGGCACCTGGACTGTCCTGGGCTCGTCGTAGGCGACAAACCGTGCGTCCAATCGCCAGGCCGGATCGACAGCATAGCTGTCCATCCCCCGAAATGTTCTGAGAACCTCGCTGGCGCTGTCCTTTAGTCGAATCCCTATTCGCTCTCCGCGCTCGATGGCAAAAAAGGACAGGGTCTCGTACTCAAGGATCGTGGGCTCGTCGCTCGAATCGAGAGCCAGCAGCGCCGGCTCGGCCGAGCCCTCAAGGGGTTTCTCGGGATTCCCCGCCTCGAACTCCACCCACACTTCATTGTTCGAGCGCCGCAACCTGCCCAGGTATGCGGGTGCGGGCATCGGGAACACGAGGTCGTTGTCCGGCGCCGAGCCGAACCGGTTCTCGCCTTCTTCGAGCCAGAAAAGACCAGCGAGAGACAACCACCCATCGGGTCTCCGCAGACGTTCTTCGCGGTCACTTCTCCACTCCTCGACCTCGGCGATGTAGTCGGGCTCGGGCGGTGAGAGCACTTCCGCTCCGTCGACCTCATCGACAGGAACCTGACAGCCGAGCAATACCGAGATCAGGAGACAAGTTGTGAGTTCCTTCCACCGCATTTCGATTTCCAGGCTCGGATCATACGGCAGGCTATGCATCTCCCTCTCCCCGTCGATCGTTGGACACCGAAAGCGAGAAAACCGTCGCCGCCGCCATCAGGACGGCCGCCATCCAGAACGGCGCTCGCGTTCCCAGGCTTTGATAGGCCGCCCCGGACCACAGCGGACCGGTCATTCGCGCCACTCCTCCAAATCCCTGATGAACCCCCAGAACCGTCCCGGTGCTCCCCGCGGGCGCACGTGCCGAGACCAGCGAAGTCGTGGCTGGGAAAAGAAGTGCCGTGCCAGCGGGGATCAGGACCACCGCCAAGGCGAGCTCGCCAATCGACCGAGCAGTCGGGATCGCCAAGAGACCGACCGTTACACACAAAGCACCCATCTTAAGGACGCGCACCTCACCGAACCGCCGCACCAAAGGTCCGAGGAGAAACGCCCGCATGACCAGCGAAACCGAGGCCACATAGAAGAAGAAGAAGCCGACCGTCTTTTCGGTGATCTCGAATCGGTGCTCGAGATAAAGCACTAGGATGGCATTCATCGCCATAAAGGCCATCATCCCCGAGGCGTAGATCCAGACCATCGGGCCGATCCCGGTCTTCGGATGCCTCATGACCTGCGCCACCAGACCCCAAACCACCGGACCCTGGGGCGGCCCTATCTCCGGACCCGCCTCGGGAACGGCGTCGGAGGGCTCGACCGTCGGCGCCGGGCGGAACGACTCCGGAAGCCAGATCCAGGTAAACACCAGACTCACGAGACAGAGGCCGGCGGCGATAAAGCCGGGGCGAAACAATTCGTTTGCGGAGGTGGCCGAGCCGATCACCGGACCGATCATGACGCCGGCGCTGGTCGCCGCGGACAGCCAGCCCAGCGCCTCTGCACGGTTCTCCTTGAGCGACATGTCGCTCACATAAGCCTGCAACACACCCGTCTTGCCTCCGCCCGCACCTTGGATGAAGCGGGACAGAAACAGGAGCCACACCGCGTCGGCGAGCTCGAAGACCACAAAAGCGACGGCGGCGACCACAAGACCCGAGAGAATGACCGGCCGCCGCCCGAAGCGATCCGAGAGCTTGCCCCACAGGGGGGCCGAGAGGAGCTGCGCCAGGAAGAAAACCGACACCAGCGCGCCGACCTTGAACGCATCGGCGCCCAGCTTCTCCGCATAGAACGGCAAGAGCGGGAAGATGATCGCAAACCCCATCATGTCGACAAACGCCGTCACCATGAGTGTGCTCAGACGCTTGAACGAGTCCCAGCGGCTCACGATCGCAACCGCTCCTCGCGGCCCCAAACCAGAAACGCGGCGGCGCTGACCAGCATCAGCAGCACGCCATAGACGGCGGCGACACCGGTTTCCTGAAGCCTCAAGCTCGAATAGATCTCGATCGAGATCGGTCGAGTGTCGTAGGTATAGAGAACAACCGAGGTCACAAAGTCACCCAGCGCGGTGATGAACGCGAGACTCGCGCCCGCCAGAAGCGCCGGACGCAAGATGGGCAGCACCACTCGGAACAAAGTTCGCCAGCGACCGGCACCGAGAATCAACGCCGCCTCTTCGAGCGATGAGTCCATCTGCCGCAACCCCGCAAAGGACGCCCGACCGGTCAGCGGCAGGCTCCGAACCAGGTAGGCCAGCGGCAGGATCCAGGGCGTGCCGACCAGAATCATCCTCCCGGCGTGAAGCGCCGCGACGCTGAAGGTCGTGGCCAGCGCGACGGCGAAGACCGTACCCGGAACGGCCCAGGGCACCGAGACCAGGGTTTCGAGCAGCTTTCCGACCACCCCCCTTGCCGCCTCGTGACGAACGCCGCCCCAGTCGCGCCGCGGCCAGTCCGAGCCCCACGGCGACGGCGGTCGCCGCCGCCGCCATCCACACCGAGTTGAGGACCGGGCGCAACCTTTCCGGTCGCGAAAAAACCTCTCGGTAGTTGTCCAGGTTGAGGATAGGCGGCAGCAGTTCGACGGTCCACGTGGACGGCGGCACCAGCGACACCAGGGCCAGCGTCGCATGTGGCATCAGCAGGACGCCGGCCAGACCCCAGCCCAGGACCACGGTCACCAAACGAACCCACCGGCGAGCGATCCGGCGCCGCACCGGTGTGACCCCCCGCACGCCCCCGACGACTGCGGTCGAGCCACGGTCGAGGCGCAGCATCACGATGAGCCCCACAACCGCAACGGCGGCCAACACCACCGCTTCGGCCTGCGCCAGCGCCCCCTGGGCGTTGAGCTTCGAGGCGACGATCTGCGTCGTCATCACGCGGAAGCTGCCGCCAAAGATGTACGGTGCCGAGAAGGAAGCGAGTGAAGTCATAAAGGTCAGGAGCGCCGCGCCGGCCAAGGCCGGACGCAGGAGCGGCAGGGTGACGCGTGCGAGTGTCCGCAGCCGCCCGGCACCGAGAATCGCCGCCGCCTCTTCCATCGCAGCGTCGAGCCGGGTGAGTGCGGCGCGGCTGAAGAGATAGAAGTAGACATACATCGAGTAGGCATGAACGAGGAGGATCGCCCCGGGCCCCCGAAGCCGCCAGGGCGCATCATCGAGGCGCAAGAGCCAGGCGATCGAGCGCGTCACAAAGCCGCTCTCTCCATAGAGAAAAAGAAACGCGATCACACCGACCAGGGGTGGCAGGGCAACCGGTAGAGCCACGAGGGCGCCCAGGACACGTCTACCCGGGAACTCGGTGCGCTCAAAAAGAAACGCCAGCGGCACACCGACGAGGGCCGCCAGAACGACCGAAGCCGCCGAGATCCACAGACTGCGCCACAGGGCTGTCCACTCGTCGGCACGACCAGCGAACTCCGCAAAGTGCTCGAGAGTCCAACCGTCCTCGAGCCCCAACGCCTCGGCCAGCGTGACGAGAAGCGGATAGCCAACGAGCCAGGCGAGGAAGGCCGCCAAGCCCCAGGCCGCGACCCTCCCCCCCGGTTTCAACCTCCACCCTCTCGGCTCTCTCGATACACACGCCCGGCGGGACCTCCGGAATCGGCTGACGTCGCTCGCACTCCAACGGCCCGACCCACTTCGGCCACGGCCGCCACTTCAACCGACCCGCCGGTGTCCAATTGAACCCTGACAAAGCTCGAGGCACCGGCAAAACGAGTCTCGACGACCCGGCCGGCGAGAGAACGGGGCTCTCCTTTCGCAACCAGGGTCAACTCCTCGGGGCGGATTAGCAGCTCTACCGGCGAACCGCTCTCGATGTCCGGAGAACCGGATACTTGCCACTCCACTGTTCTTTGATGATCGCGGTCGGTATTCTCATCGCCACGTGGTTTCAGGACGATCGTCCCGCCGCTGCCGGCGACACCTCGAAGCGTCGAGGCTCGGCCGACAAACCGCGCAACAAACGGGGTCTGGGGCTCGAGGTAGAGCTCTTCCGGTGTGCCGATCTGCTCGAGCTTGCCCCGCTGAAGAACCGCCACCTTGTCTCCTACGGCAAACGCCTCTTCTTGTTCGTGAGTCACCCAGACCGCGGTGATACCCACCGCGCGAAGCGTGTCGGTGAGCTCGCGCCGTGTACGCTCACGGAGACCGGGGTCGAGATTCGACAAGGGCTCATCGAGGAGCAGCACCTGCGGCTCCGGCGCCAGGGCTCGCGCCAACGCCACCCGCTGCTGCTGCCCTCCCGAGATTTGACCTACGCGGCGACGCTCGAAGCCCTTCAGATCGACGAGGTCGAGCGATTCGACCACCCGACGCTCTATTTCATTGCGCGGCAGTCGCCGCGACTCGAGACCAAAGGCGACGTTCTCTCCGACCGTGAGGTGAGGAAACAAGGCGTAGTGCTGAAACACCATCCCGAAGTTGCGGCCAACCGGCGGCTGGTGGGTGATGTCGCTGCCCGCCAACCAAAGAGACCCCGCATCCGCTGCCTCGAAACCCGCCAGGATCCGTAGCAGCGTCGTTTTGCCGCTGCCGCTCGGACCCAACAGCACCAAGATCTCGCCGCCTTCGACGTCGAGCGAGATGCCGTCCAGGACTCGATGATCACCAAAGCTCTTGTCGAGATGATCGACCGAGAGAAAAGAGGTCAACCCTTCCCCCGCACACTTTGGTCCCACTCCGCCATCCACTCCTGCCCGTGTTCGATCATGAGATCCCAGTCGACTTCGGCCGGGACGATCTCGGCGGCCGCTGCCCGCGCCCATTCGGGCAGCTTCTCGGTCGGCAGGTCGTCGCGAGCCGGTAGCCGGAAGACGCGTTCGGCCACCAGCAGCAGCGCTTCTTCGCCGCCG
>JAOTZA010000084.1 GCA_029861655.1 Acidobacteriota bacterium
ATTGCATCATGCAGTCTCCACCACCCGCCCGGGCGGCACAGCCAAAGAGATGCTCGGCTTCCCGGATCGCGAGCGGTCAAGGATCCCTCTACTTGTCAGAGCCCTTGGGGGTCAAAAGGGGCATCGGAAAGGCCGCTACGTTCTCCTTGCCCTTCTCCACCTCGCTCACCCGCGGGGTTCCCTGACGATCCACCTGGTCGATGCGAATCACCGAATGAAGTGGAACATAGAAGCGTTCGACCCCATCAAACTCGGTCTTCAGGCGCTCTTCCGATGGGTCTACGACCAGCTGCGAACGCTCGCCGAACAGGACTTCTTCGACTTCCACAAAGCCGAGCAGTCCACCCTGCGATACCTGGCGCGCATAGATCTCGTAGAGGTCTCCCTGTTGCAGAAACTTGACCCGGTAGATGCTCTTGTTCGCCATGGTGCTCGACCTGCGCTTCCTGGGCGGCGGTCAGAACGAAGAATACCAGTCCCAGCAGCCCTGGCGCCTGGCGATGTGAACCTCTCAAATGCTGAAGACTACGAAGCGATGTCGCGGGACAACCCGAGAAGCCTTGCTAGCTCGGGCGGGCGCGAGGAGTGCGGCGCACACCCCGCAGCTTGCCAAAGTGGACCAGGGCCAACAGTGCCCTCTCCTCTGGGTGGCCCCGCAACATACCCAGGCACTTCCTGCAGAGAAGGAGTTTCCCGTCGCTACTGTCCCCATCGTGCAGCGCGCGGGTGGCCGGGCCGTTGCAGATCGCACAGCTTTGTTTCTTCTTCACCTGAAGACCCCCGGACATGTAGCCAGAAGCGCATACTACTTCAGCCGCCACCGCCACTCAAAGAACAGCGAGCTCGAACGCCTCAGCAAGCTCCAAAAACTCAATCATTACCTGAGGAACGGCGGTGCGCTGCTCGTTACAGGCCTCGAGTATCTCCGCCCACGAGGATCTGCCCCCCCTACCAGCGCGGGTCGCGACAGATCAAATCGCGCGCCGCCGACGCCTCGAGCGGCTCCGAAAAGAAGAACCCCTGACCGAGCTCACAGTCAAGAGCCCGCAACCGTTCGAGCTGCTCGGCCGTCTCCAAGCCCTCGGCGGCCACTTTCATCCCCAGGTTCCGAGCAAGCGACACGATCGTTTCGACGATCTCGCCATGGTTGGACCGGTCGTTCATCCGGCTAACAAAAGAACGATCGATCTTGATCGTGTGCGTCGGCAACCGGTGAAGGTAGGAAAGCGAAGAGTACCCTGTGCCAAAGTCATCAATGTGAAGTTGGATGCCGAGCTCTTGCAACCTCCTCAGCTTGGCCACAGCTCCCTCTGCGTCGTCCATGATCAAGCTCTCCGTAATCTCGAAACGCAGCGTACTCGGGTCCAAGCCGGTCGATGTCAGGGCCTGTTCGACACGCTCCAGAAGATCGGGCTGCGAGAACTGCTTTCCCGACAGATTCACCGACAGAGCCAGAGCCTGCATCTCGGGCAGCTCACGCTTCCACTCTGCCATCTGTGCGCAAGCTTGCTCGAGCACCGTCCACCCGATAGGCACGATCAGCCCAGTCTCTTCGGCGACCGGGATGAACTCCTCCGGCTGAACCAGACCGCGCTTGGGATGCCGCCACCGTAGCAACGCTTCGAAGCCCTCGATCCGGCCGCGGTCTAAATCCACGATCGGTTGATAATAGATCTCGAACTCGTCACGGTCGACGGCGCGCCGCAGGTCCGTCTCGAGCCTGAGCAGTTCAACCGCTCGGTGATGCATCGCTTCATCGAAAATGGCGTGTTGGTTCTTACCCAGGGCCTTGGCGCGGTACATCGCGATATCAGCGTCTCGCAACACATCTTGTGCTCGGCGATAGCCGGTTGAGCTCAGGGCGATGCCGATCGAAGCGGTGGTGAACACTTCGTGGCCGTCTAGGTCGAAGGGCCGGCCGAGCTCCTCATGAACCCTCTCGGCAATACGTGTCACGTCGCTTGGCTCCTCGATGTCATTGGCAAGGATCGCGAACTCGTCACCGCCATATCGCGCCACGGTATCTCCCGGACGAAGAAAGCCGAGCAGCCGGCGCGCGATCGCGATCAACAGACGGTCCCCCACGGAATGGCCGAGACTGTCGTTTATGACCTTGAAACGGTCGAGATCGAAAAAGAGAACACCAAAGAGGAAGCCGGGTCTGCGTTCGGCCTGTGCAATCGCCATCCCCAATCGATCGATGAAGAGCGCTGAGTTCGGAAGCTGAGTTAGAGCATCGTGAAGCGCGTCATGGAGCAACTGCTCTTCGGTTTTCTTGCGGCCGTCGATGTCGCTCAACGAACCGGCGATACGTGTCGGCTCACCGTCCTCGCCGCGAACGGCGAGCCCGCGGGCAAGAACCCATTGGTAGGTCCCGTCCCGGTGCCGCAACCGGTGTTCGTTCTCGAAGTGCGCGGTCTCACTGGCGAGGTGGCTCTCGAGATCGCGTTCCAGCTGACGAAGATCGTCAGGATGAACCCGCCGGATCCACTCGTCCGAGTGGCTTGGAATCGTCTCGCCTTCCCAGCCGAGCATGCTCTTCCAGCGCTCTGAAAAATAGGTTGACTCGTCTCTGAGGTTCCAATCCCAAACGCCGTCGTTTGCCCCAGTGACGGCGAGTGCGTAACGCTCCTCGCTGTCCCTCAACGCTTCTTGAATCCGCTTGCGTTCGATCGAGTAATGGATAGACCGAGTCAGAGCAGGCGCCGTCACGTGGTCCTTGATCAGATAGTCCTGAGCGCCCAGCCTGACCGCCTCGAGGGCCAACTCATCATCATCCTGGCCGGTCATCACGACAACCGGTGCGCCATTAGCCCCGTCGAGGACTCCCATTACCGTTTCCAAGCCATCACTATCGGGAAGGGACAGATCCAGCAAGACCACGTCGGGAACCGAGGAGCTCAGCCACTCTCTGGCGGCACCGACACGATCCGCACGATGAAGCTCAAAGTCCTCTCCACCGGGCGAGTCCCGCAGATACCGCTCGACCAGATGCGCGTCCGCCGAGTTGTCCTCGACCAGGAGTATGCGGATCTTCTCTGTGCTCATTTCGAGTTGCTCCCCGAACTCCGAACCGTCTTCACGGTCGAGTCGGAACCCACCTCACGCCCGTGGACCGGGATCGAGAAACTGAAGACTGAACCCTTCCCCTGCTCACATTCTACCCAGATCCGGCCACCATGGCGCTCGACAACACGCTTACAAATCACCAGCCCGATGCCGGTTCCCGCGCGGTCCGTGTCGAGACGGCCGAACAACTTGAAAATCCGCTGCGAGTCCTTGGCCTCGATGCCGATTCCGTTGTCCGACACCGCAAAGACCCAATCCTGATCCTCGAGCTGAGCGCGGATCTCGATTCTTGGCCGGCGCCGTGGAGAGCGAAAACGAATCGCATTACCGATCAGATTCTGAAAGACCAGCTGCAGCTCGGTCTGGTCGGCCAACACGGTCGGCAACCCCTCTCTGCTGATTCGAGCGCCGCTCTCCTCGATGGCCGACTGCAGGTTGCGGATGGCTTCGTCGACGACCGTATTGCAGTCGCAGGCCTCGAAGGCCCTGCCACCGGCTCCCAGCTTCGAGAAGCGCAGCAAGCCATCGACCATCGCCTGCATCTTCTCGCTGCCGGCGAGTATGTAATCAAGAGCCAACCTCTGCTCGTCGCCCAGATCGCTGCCGATCTCAGCGCCCAGGATCTCGCTATAGCGCCGCACCGCGCGAAGCGGCTCCTTGAGCTCGTGAGAAGCGATCGAGGCAAACTCGGAAAGGTCCACGTTCGAGCGTTCGAGCTCTTCAGAACGTTGGCGAAGAATCTGCTCCTTGCGCATCACATGGCTGACATCATTGAGAATCACATCCACGACGATGTCACCGTCGACGTCCAGCAACAAGATCTCTGTCAGGTTGAGCCAGACCTTGGACCCGTCCGGGCGCTCGACTTCCACCACCCGTGCCTGCAACTCACCCTTCTCGGTCAACTGGTGCTCGAGTTCCCCTCGCTTTTCCGAGTGAAAGAAGTGCGTCGGAAGATCTACTCGAAGAGCCTCCTCAAGGGTCTTCACACCGAGCAGCCGAAGCACTGCTGGGTTGGCCTCGATGAGCCGCTCGTCGAGCGTGGAACGGAAGACTCCTATGTTGGCCCTCTCGAGAAGCGTCTGAAGCCAGGGTTCGCTGCGCGCTACCTGCTGGTCCTGCTCGGCCCGGTCCAGCGCTTCCCGAATCACGGCGGAAAGCCGCAGATAGCCCTTAGAGGACTTGACGACGTAGTCTGCCAGACCCGCCTTCATAGCCTTCACCGCCACCTCGTGATCGCGACCGTGAGTGAACATCACCACCGGCACATCCTGATGGCTCTCCTTGACGGTGGAGAGAATGGACAGACCGTCGGACCAGGGAAGATCCTGCTCTGTGATCACCAGATCGATGGGCGACCGGCCAAGGGCTAGCGCAAAACCGGCCGCATCCTCGACCTCCCGCAGTCTCGCATCCGGGAAATCGCGCGACAGGACAACCGATGCCAGACCCCGGTCTTGCGGGTCTGGATCGATCAGAACAATCGTCGGGCCGTTTCTGCGAGTCAACGCCGGCTACCTCCCAAGGCATCTCGGCATGGTGCCGCAGCTTGCGACCATGCCGTGTCGTCCCCCCGCCTACAGCATGCGTCACGGAAAGCGTTGAGACGGCTTATTGTAGCCAAAAAAAAGATCGGGCGAACCCTTCTTGAGCCTTTTGAACATTGACATTTCACGATACGTCGCAACCCTACACATCCACAACGCTTACAGGATTGTGAGACCGACCGCGACCCGTCCGATCCGGTCAACGATGTGTCGTTCCAGAGAATCAAATCAGCTGAAGCCGCCCGTCCGCGGTCTCCGCAGGGAGTCACCTCAGGAGCCTCCCGACCAAGAGTCACTTGGCCACCACCCGCGCTTGCATCGACTGCTGGAATCCGCTTAACCTCCCCTATGCTTCTGAGCCGCGAATTCGCAACCCATGGACTCGGTTTGGTGGAGATAACCGCCGAGGTGGCGTCGGCCGTGGCGGAGGCCAAGGTTCAGGAGGGGCTGTGCACTCTCTTCATCCAACACACGTCGGCCAGTCTGACGATCCAGGAGAACGCGGATCCGTCGGCCCGCCGCGATCTGGGGCGGTGGCTCGAGCGGTTGGTGCCTCCAAACGACCCCGACTTCACCCACACCGAGGAAGGCCCGGACGACATGCCTTCACACATAAAGGCAGCCCTCACCTCCACGACGCTGGGGATACCGATCCAGCAGGGGCGGCTGGCACTGGGCACCTGGCAGGGAATCTTCTTGTGGGAGCATCGCTCGAGCCCGAAGCGTCGTCGGCTCCTGATCCACATTGGTAGCTAGCCGGACGTGCCGAAAGTCCCCGCCAGTCATCTAGAGGCCCGCCGGCGAGGCATTCTGGCGGCCGCTCAACGCTGTGTCAGCCGCGGCGGCGTACGCGGAACGACGATGCGCGACATCTGCCGCGCCGCGAATCTGAGCCCCGGTGCGGTCTACCGCTACTTCGAGGGCAAGGATGCCATCCTCTCAGCCTTGGCGGAGGCGCGGCAGAGACAGATCGCCGCCTTCTTTCGACGCCTGACGGGGCAGATCGAAGATCAAGCAGGCAGGGCGGAAATCGCCGCCGCCCTTGCGGCCCTCATCACGAGCCTGGGCGGCAACGCGGCCAAGGAGGGCTTGCGCCTCGACCTACGTCTGTGGAGCGAAGCGCTCGACTCACCGGAGGTTTCGCGGGCACTGGGCAGCGGGCTCGACACGGTGATACATGATCTTTCCGATGGAGTACCCCACCCCCTCGGGACGGAGGGAAGCTCTCTTCCCCGCCTTTTGATCGCTCTCCTCCAGGGTCTGGCCCTGCAAAAGGCTCTCGACCCGAAGGTCGACCTCGACCAGATAGCCTCCGGACTGGTCGCCCTGGTCGGTCGCGGACCCTAGCGCCCGATAAGCGGGCGACCCATCGGCCGGTCTCTTGTGCTCAAACCGCTGGCCGAGTGCCATAGTGGGGCTAGTCCGACTCCTTTTCCAGCTCTGCGACCCGCGCCTCCAGCTTCCGTAAGCGTCGCACCATTGCGGGCAGGTCAGCTACGGCAGTGACGGACCGCAACCACCGCCGATGGTCGATAGCCGGATAGCCGCTCAACCGCGCTCCCGCCGGCTGGTTTTGCACAACCCGACTGCCGGTCGCTATCTGAGCACCATCTCCAATCTCCAAATGATTGGCGACGCCGGATTTGGCGGCCATAACGACGCCCTTGCCAAGCTTCGAACTGCCGGCCACCCCGGCGTAGGCCACCAACAAACATCCCTCTCCGATCTCCGCGCCGTGACCGACCTGCACCAGGTTGTCCAGCTTGGCGCCGCGACGTACCAGGGTCTCCCCCATAGTCGCCCGATCGACCGAACTGTTCGCGCCCACCTCGACGTCGTCCTCCAAAACCGTAATGCCGGCCTGCGGAATCTTTGTGTGCCCTCCAGGCGACGGCGCAAAGCCAAAGCCCTCCCCGCCGATCACCGCGCCGGGATTCAGCCACACATGATCACCCAACCGGCAACCGGCAGTGACAACGGCGTGGGGCATCAGCCGGCATCGCTCGCCTACCGTCGCCCCGGCGCCGACATAGGCTCCGGATTCGATCCAGGTCCCGGCCCCGACCCGGGCGCCCCGACCGACCCAGGCGAAGGCCTCGATGGTGGCGCCGCCGACCTTGGCATCGTCCGCCACGGCCGCCCGGGAATCGATTCCCGGCTCGGGCCACGGTTGCGGATGGAAGAGCGCCAGAGCGCGTGCAAAGGAGATGTACGGATCTTCACACCGGATCGCCGTGTGCCCGTGTGAGTCGGTTTCACGATCGAGCAATACCGCTCCGGCTCTAGCGGTTTCGAGCTGTGGGTAGTATCGCCGGTTGGAAAGAAACGAAAGGTGTTCGGGCCCCGCTTCGGCGAGCGGCAGCACATTCACTAGTTCGCGCGCGCCGTCCCCCTCAACCTCGCCCCCCAACCTTCGAGCCAGTTCCGCGACGGTGAAAGGACCGCCGGAAGCGCTACCATAACCACTCATCGACTCGCCTCCAGTTGGTTCCTGCTCATGAGCACCCATTAAAACACGGCCGCCGATTCCCTCTGGGGTGGATTCGGCCGAGACCGACCCATCGCTGATGGAGCTCAAGGACAATACCCATTCCTCTTGACCCGCAGTGGTGGATCGGTCACAATTTGAACGATGGTTCAAATCGTGACCGATCCGATCCTCAAGGTCCCAGAGACCGCACACGCGATCGAGCAGAAGCGTCGCATCCTGGAAGCCGCCTCCAGGGTGTTTCGCCGCCAGGGGCTCCACGCCACCGGTATGCGCGACATTGCAGCCGAGCTCGACATGCACGCCGGCAATCTCTACTACTACTTTCGAAACAAGCACGACTTGTTGGCCTTTTGCCAGGAGGAGGCTCTCACCGGGTTGCTGGAGGCGGCCGAGGAAATCCTCGCGAGTGACGCTCCAACCGGTGAAAGGCTCGGCCGCCTCATTGTCGTCCACGTGGAGCGGGTCAATGAGCAGACCCCCGGCTCGCTCGCCCACTTGGAAGTGGAAGCTCTGGAAGAACCCTGGCGCCGGGCTATCCAGGAGCGTCGCGACGCCTACGAACGAGTCTACCGCCTGCTGATAGAACGTGGTGTGGAAGAGGGCTGTTTCCAAACCAACGACCCGCGGGTTGCGGCGATGGCGATCCTCGGCGCGCTTAACTGGACGGTCAAGTGGTACCGACCGGGAGGCCGCAAGGACGCCTCAGAAATTGGACGCGAGTTCGCCGAGCTGCTCGTCGCGGGATTGACAGCCCGCGCCAAGAGTCGCGATGGTAGCCACTGATGGCCGGCGGGATCACAACTCTCGACTTGAGAATCAACGGCGAACAACGCGTCGTCGCTTTCCCCACCCATCACACCCTTCTCGAGGTACTCCGCGAAGAGTGTGGTCTGACCGGCACCAAGCACGGCTGCGAACTGGGTGAATGCGGAGCTTGCGCGGTGCTCGTGGATGGGAGGCCGGTGCTTTCCTGCCTGGCCCTTGCGGCCGAGATGAAAGGCCGTGACATCGAGACGATCGAAGGCCTGCAGGAAAGCAACGAACTCGTGCCACTCCAGGCGGCGTTCGCCGATTTGGGCGCCGCCCAATGTGGCTACTGCACACCGGGGATACTGATGACCGCCAAGGCTCTACTCGACCAAAAACCCGATCCGAGCCGAAAGGAGATCTCCGAGGGGCTCGCCGGCAACCTCTGCCGCTGCACCGGCTATCACAAGATTGTCGAGGCAGTCGAATGGGCGGCTGCGGTCGAGCGCGGGGAAAACCGAGAATACGACGCCGAAACACTCTGGGGAGCGACAGAGCCCGGACTGGAAACCAGCCTCGAAACGGGACCCGAAACACCGACCGACGGGAGCACCGACTGATGGCCGAACCGGTGAGAAAACAACCGCGCTCTCCGGTGCCCGTCCGAGAAACGTCGATCATCGGCAAGCCGTTTCGCCGCGTGGACGGTCGCCCCAAGGTTACCGGCACCACTCGCTTCGCCGATGATCTCGATATTCCACGCCTTTGCTTTATGAAGCTCTCGCGATCGACCGTGCCGCATGCTCGTATCCGATCGATAGATCTGACGCGAGCGCGAGAGATCCCGGGAGTGCTTGGCTTTCTCACGGGTGACCAAATGCCCGAGACCTTCGGCATCCTGCCGGTGTCGCAGGACGAGCACGCGTTGTGCCTCGACAAAGTCCGCATGGTGGGCGACCCCGTAGTCGCGGTTGCGGCGCTCTCCGAGGACGCGGCCCACGAGGCGGCCCTCCTTGTCGAGATCGATTACGAGCCGCTCGCCACCATCTCCTCGCTCGAAGATGCCCTTGCAACCCCCGAGCCCCGTGTTCACGAGGATGCGCGGGGCGAAGGCAACGTCCACAAAGCCGTGTCGATGGAGTTCGGCGACCTGGATCAAGCCCACGCCGAGGCGGACCTGGTCCTCAAGGACACGTTCTTCTACCAAGGCAACACCCATCTGCCGATGGAGCAGCACTCGGCGGTCGCGGTCCCCGAGGACGAGGACCGGATCACTCTCTACTCCTCCACCCAAACGCCCCACTATGTCCACCGGGCTCTGACCCGGGTGCTTGGGCTCCCTGCATCGCGCATCCGCGTTGTCGCAACTCCCAACGGCGGCGGTTTTGGCGGTAAAAGCGACCCCTTCAACCATGAGATCGTCGCCGCCAAGATGGCGCTGCAACTCGGGAGGCCGGTCAAGATCACCTTGACCCGTGAAGAGGTCTTCTACTGCCACCGCGGTAGACACCCTGTGTTGATGACCCTCGAAACGGGGTTCAAGAAAGACGGGACCCTGACGGGTCAGCATCTCAAAAGTGCTCTCGACGGCGGCGCTTACGGTTCGTATGGGATCGCGTCCACCTACTATACGGGTGCCCTCCAGACGGTGACCTACAAGCTACCCGCCTATCGCTTTGACGGCGTGCGGGTTTTTACCAACAAGCCGCCGTGCGGCCCTAAACGCGGCCACGGCACGCCACAGCCACGTTTCGGTTGGGAGATCCAGCTCGACAAGGCGGCACACCGGCTGGGGATCGACCCAGCGGAGCTACGTCTCCGGAACCTCGAGACCGAAGGAGCCGTGACCGCCAACTGGCTCAAGCTCGGCACGATCGAGCTACAACGATGCATCGAGGCCGTGGTCGAGGGCTCGGGATGGCGCGAGCGCTATGGCAAGATGCCCGAAGGACGCGGCTTGGGGATTGCGTGCGGCTCGTATCTCTGCGGCGCCGGGTTGCCGATCTACTGGAATCACATGCCCCAATCGGGTGTCCAGCTGTTGCTGGATCGGTCCGGAGGCGTCGCCGTTTTCTGTGGCGAGACCGAGATCGGCCAGGGTTCGGACTCGGTCCTGGCGGCAATCGTCGCCGAGGTTCTGGGCATCGAACTGGCCGACATCAGGTTGTGTGTCGCCGACACCGATCTGACTCCGGTGGATCTGGGCAGCTATTCGTCACGTGTCACTCTGATGGTCGGAAATGCCGCGGTCGAAGCCGCAGAGCGGGCCAAGGACCTGCTAGCCAAGGCAGCCGCCGACGAGCTGGAAGTGCCTACGGAGCGTCTGGTCTTCGCCTCGGGCCGGGTCTTCGACGCGGCCGATCCGGATCGCGGTTTGAGTTTCCAGGAAACCTGCATCGCCGCCGAAGCGCGTTTTGGAACACTGGGAACAGTGGGCTCGTACACACCGCCTCGCTCGCCGGGCCGCTACCGCGGCGCGGGTGTGGGGCCCTCCCCCACCTATTCCTACACCGCTTCGGTCGTCGAGGTCGAGGTCGACTCCGATACAGGGATCTACCGACCGCTTCACGTTTGGATCGCCCACGACATTGGTCGCTCGCTCAACCCTGTCCTGGTCCTGGGTCAGGTCGAGGGGTCGGTCTACATGGCCCTTGGGGAAGCCATGATGGAGGAGCAGGAATTCCGCCGGCTGCCGCCGCGGAGATCGCGGGCTCTGGTTCACAAAATGCCCTCGATGCTCGAGTACAAGAGCCCGACATTCTGCGACATGCCTCCTGTGACGACCTACCTGATCGAGCAAGAGGATCCCCGCGGCCCATTTGGTGCCAAAGAAGTGGGGCAAGGGCCGCTTCTGCCGGTCTTGCCGGCTCTCGCCAACGGGATATTTGATGCCGTCGGTGTGCGCGTCGACCAGGTACCGATCCAGCCTTTCATGATCCTCTCGGCGCTCGCCGCCAAGCATCGCCGCTTTGGCCCCGATAGCTTTCCCGACGTGAACTTCGGCGAAACTCTCGCTGTCCCAACCCCGATGCAGGGCGGCGACGGCAAAGCCATCGATGATCTGCAGGCTCGGCGGCGCTCCGGGATGGCCTCGACAACCGGAACCATGACGACTCGCGACGAGGCGCTGAGCCAACACAAGAAGCTCACCACGGATTAGAAGAACTACGTACCACTCATGCTTCGCCTCCCCTCTTTTCGCTTCGAAACCCCCAACCGCCTCGAGGAGGTGGTCGAGATCCTCGCCGGCGAGGGTCCGGCTGCGCGGGCCGTCGCCGGCGGCACGGATCTCTGGCCCAATATGAAACGCCGGCACCAGACGGCCGAGACAGTGGTGTCATTGATGAGGGTTCCGGAGTTGGCGGGAGTCAGCAACGACCTCGCTCGACACGGCGAGCTCTCGATTGGAGCCACGACGCTGCTTGCGGACATCGAGACCAACCAAGGGGTGCGGACT